>MEDZ01000027.1 GCA_001724275.1 Gemmatimonadetes bacterium SCN 70-22 | reverse complement strand
GCACGGCGTCGTCGACTTCATCGACATCGGGGTCGGCGACCTGCGCTTCTGGACGTTCAACGTCGCCGACATGGGGGTGACGGTCGGCGCCGTCATGCTGATCTTCGCCATGCTCCGCGCCCCCTCGCGGTCGGCGTCGACCGAGAAGGTGCTCTGACGCCTCACATCTTCGGCTTCCCGGCGTGCATCGCCAGGTAGTCGATGGCCAGCGTGGACAGGGTCTTCATCCCGGGGACGAGCGCCCCCTCGTCGGCGTAGAAGCGGGGCGAATGGTTGGGGGCGACGGTGGCCGGGTCGGCCCCCTTGGGGGTGATGCCGAGGAAGACGAAGAGCCCCGGGGCCGCCTTCTGGAAGAGCGAGAAATCCTCCGACGTCGTCGTCTGCCGCCCCATCTCCACCTGCGACGCGCCTAACGCGCGCCGGAGCGACGGGACCATCTGCTCGGTGAGCGCCGGGTCGTTCCAGGTCACCGGCGTCCCGCGCTCCATGCGGATCTCGGCGGTGGCGCCATTGGCCGTCGCCGTCGCGGTGACGATGCGCCGGAAGCGCGCCAGGATCGAGTCGCGCGTCGCCTCGTCGAAGGCGCGGATCGTCCCCCCGAACTCCACCGAGTCGGGGATGATGTTCACGCGCACCCCGCCGCGGATGTACCCCACCGTCACGATGGCCGGGGTGAGGGTGAGGTCGACGGTGCGGCTGACGATGGACTGCAGGTTGGAGATGACCTGCGACGAGATGGTGATCGGGTCGATCCCGTTCCAGGGGAGGGCGCCGTGCGTCTGGCGCCCCCGGATCACCACGCGATAGGTGTCGCCGCTCGCCATCAGCCCGCCGGCGCGATACACCACCTTCCCCACCTCGAAGGGAAAGACGTGCAGCCCGAAGACGGCGTCGACCCTGGGATTGTCGAAGGCCCCCTCCTCGAGCATGAGGCCGGCGCCTCCCTCCTCGCCGGCGGGCGCCCCTTCCTCCGCCGGCTGGAAGACGAACTTCACGGTTCCTTGCAGCTGCGAGCGCATCCCGGCCAGGATCTCCGCCACCCCCATCAGGATGGCGACGTGGTTGTCGTGCCCGCAGGCGTGCATCACCCCCACCTCCTGGCCGTTGTACGTCGCGCGCACGGTGGACTTGAACGGGAGGTCCACCTCCTCGGCCACCGGGAGCGCGTCCATGTCGGCGCGGAGGGCGACCACCGGCCCCGGCTTCCCGCCGCGCAGGATCCCGACGACCCCGGTGTGTGCCACGCCGGTCTTCACCTCGAGCCCGAGCTTCTGCAGGTGCTCGGCGACGAGCTTGGACGTGCGGAACTCGCGGTTGCCGAGCTCCGGGTGCTGGTGGATGTCGCGCCGCCAGGCGACGACCCTGGCCTCCATGTCGCGCGCACGGCGGTCGACTTCGGCGTCGGTGCGCGTGGGCGCCTGCGCGGCGGCGAGGGCGGGGAGGAGGGTGAGCGCGGGGACGAGGGCCGTGCGGCGATGGATGCGCATGGGGGGCGTGGGGGTGGGGGCGTGTCGAGGATGGGGAGGGCGTCAGGCGCGCGGCGCCCGCCGAACCGCGAGCGCCGGGAGAATCACCATCGCCGCCAGCGTCCCCGCCAGTGTCCCCCCGGCGGTGGCCAGGGCGATGGCGCCGAACAGCGTGTCGACCTTCTCGCCGATGGCGAGCGGGACGAGCGAGGCGAGCGAGGCCAGGGTCACGAGGACGATCATCCCCGCGCGGTCCACCGCCGCCCGCACCGCGCGCAGCGGGGTCAGGCGATGCAGCTGACGGTGGGCCGCTCCCTGCCGGCGGCGCTGCAGCGCGGCGTCGATGAGGAGGATGGCCTGGTGCACCGCCAGCCCCACCACCAGGATGACCCCGACCGCGGCCTCGCGCGTGAAGGCGGCACCGGCCAGCCAGAAGGCGGCGATCACCCCGCCCAACGCGATGGGGAGCGACAGGAACGTCATTGCCGCCGCCCACACCGAGTCGAAGACGATGGCCACGGCCAGGAGGACGAGGGTGACGCCGATGGCGAAGACGAGCCACAGCCCCTGCTCCGACTCGTCGGGCTCGAAGAAGCCGAAGCCGGCGTCGGCCACGGAGTAGCCGGGCGGGACCGCGATGGACTTCATGAAGGCGTCGTGCGTGCGCTGCGCCAGCTTGTTGGGGCCGCGGAACTCGTAGGCCACGATGCGCACGTACTGCTGGTCCTCGCGCGAGATGGCGCTCAGCGCCTCGCGCTCGTCGACGCGCGCCAGCGACGCGATCGTCACCGGCGCCCCGGCGGGATTGGGGACGATGGCGTCGCGCAATTCGTCGAGCGAGCGGTCGCGCGCCCCCCGGGCCTTCACCGTCACCGGGATCTCGTCGCCGCCGATCTCCAGCAGCTGCCGCCCCACCGGGCCTCGCACCTCGCGGGCCACGGCGCGGGAGAAGTCGGCCGCGGTGACGCCATAGCGCTCGAGCGCGCCCCGGTCGGGCTCGATGGTCACCGCATACGCCCGCCCGGCCGAGAAGAACGACGACGAGTTGATGTCCACGTCGCGCACGCGCGGGATGCGCTCCAGCCGCTCCTTGAGGTCGGTCGCCAGGCGCTCGACGCCGCTGAACGAGTAGCCGAGGACCTTGATGCGGAAGGTGGCCGAGGAGACGGAACCCATCCCCGACGAGAAGCCGGGGCCCTGGCCGCGCACCGAGACCGAGGCGCCGCCGATGAAGACCGCGCGCTGCGTCAGCGCCTCCTCCAGCTCCTGCGGGATCGCCGTGTACTCGGCGTCGCGGCGGAAGAGGACGCGCATGCCGGCGCCGAAGCCGCCGTAGCTCTGCGCCGTCACCTGCTCCACCCCGGGGCGCCCGACGACCTGGGTCTCCAGCTCGCGCATGGCGGCGTCGAGCGAGGCCGGGTCGCTCCCGCGCGGAAAGTTGATGAAGGCGCTGAGCGTGGTGCGCTGCTCGCCGAAGCCGGAGAACGAGAAGCGCGGGACCTTCTGCACGAAGCCCCACCCCAGGACGCCTAACGATGCGACGGTGAGGGCGAGCGTGGCCCAGCGCCAGCGGATGGCGCCGATGACGAGCCGCGCGTAGCGTCGCCGCGAGCGCGGGAACGACGCCTCGTGCACGCGATGCCCGCGGGCCAGGGCGGGGAGCATCACCACCGAGGCCACCAGCGACCACCCCAACGCGATGGTGAAGGCGGCGGCGAACGGGACGAAGGCGGCGCGGGCGTTCCCCTGCAGGTAGAGGAAGGGGAAGAGGACGACGGCGGTGGTGAGCGTGGCGCCGGTGACGGCCGGGGCGATGGCCCGCGCCGCGCGCGCCCGGTCGGCGGGGGTGTCGGCCACCGTCCCCAGCCGGTCCATGACGATGAGCCCGTCCTGCACCAGGATCCCGATCCCCATGGCGAGGCCGGCCAGCGTGAGGAGGTTGGCGGGGATGTCGAGGAGGTACAGGAGCAACGCCGTCCCCGCCACCGAGACCGAGGCGCTGAGCATCACCAGCGCCGTCCCGCGCCAGTCGCGCAACAGGGCGAGGAGGACGACGAGGACGAGTCCGAAGGCGACCGCCCCGCGGACGAGGAGGTCGCGCAGCTGGCGGGCGAGCTCGACGGAGTCGTCGTACACCACGTTGAGCTTCACCGCGGTGGGGAGGCGCCGTTCCAGCTCGCCGAGGGCGTCGCGCACCGCGCCCGCCGTCTTGATGGCGTCGGCCCCGGCCAGTCGCGACACGCTGATGGCGATGGCCGGCTGGCCGTTGATGCGGAAGAAGAAGCCGCGCGTGTCCTCCTCCGGGCGCACCGAAGCCAGCGCCCCGAGGGTGAACGGCTTCCCCCCGCGCCCGACGATCGGGAGGTTGGCCAGCTCCTCGACCGCGCCGGGCTGGTCTCGCATCACCACCGGACGCTCGTTGGCGCCGCGCTGCTCGGTTCCCAGCGCCCGGACGACCCGGGCCCCGGCGATGGCGTCGCCTAACGCCTGCGGCGAGATCCCGAGCTGGCGGAAGAGCGCCGGGTCGTAGGTCACCGAGACGCCGGCTTCGGTCCCCCCTTGCACACCGATGCTCCCCACCCCCGGGACGGCGCTCAGGCGCGGCTCCACCTGCTCGTCGGCGATCTTCTGCAGCGTCCCGGCGGTGTAGGGGCCGGAGATGGTGAGGGTGAGGAGGTCCTCCTCGGAGAGCTCCTGCGGGACGTAGTTGCTGACTCGCGGCGAGGTGACGCCGGGGGGGAAGTCGGGGCGCAGGAGCTCGATGCGCTCCAGGATCGAGAGCCGCGCCAGCTGCACGTCGGCGTTTGGCTCCAGCTCCACCGTGATCCGCGCCCCGTCCTCGGACGACTCCGAGCGCGTCTTGCGCACCCCGCGCACCGACTGGATGGCCGCCTCGATGGGCGACGAGACGTACATCTCGACCAGCTCCGCCGAGGCCCCCGTCCAGGTGGAGGCGATGGTGAGGCGGGGGAGCTCGACGGAGGTGCGGGTGGCGAGCGGGAGGCGGGTGAAGGACACGAGCCCGGCCAGCAGCAACGTGACCGCGGCCGCCCAGACGACGGCGGGACGGGAGACGGCTGCGCGGATCATGCGGAAGGGGGGGAGCCGGGCGACGGGAGATGGGAGTGTTCACGGGTGCTGCGGCGGGAGCTTCCGACCTCCCGTCCCCCGTCTCCCGTCTCCCGTCTCCGCTCCAGGACCGCGTACGCCGTCGGGAGCACGAAGAACGTCACCAGGAGCGCCGAGACCGATCCCCCGATGACCCCGGCCGCCAGCGGCTGGTACAGCGCCCCCCCGCTCCCGACGCCGAAGACGAGGGGGAGGACACCGGTGATCGTCGTGATGCTCGTCATCGCGATCGCCCGCAGGCGCTGGTGCCCGCCCAGCATGATGGCGTCCTCGATGGAGTGCCCCTGCTCGCGGAAGCGGCGGATGGCGTCGAGCTTGACCACCGCCTCGTTGTCGGCCATCCCGATCATGACGACGATGCCGATGAGCGCCACCGCATTGAGCGACTGTCCGGTGATCCAGAGGAAGAGGATCCCGCCCACGGCGGCCAGGGGGACGGTGAGCATCACGACGAGCGGGACGGTGAACGAGGCGAACTCGCCGGCCAGGACCAGGAAGACGAGCGCCACCGAGAGCCAGGCCACCAGGGCCAGCTCGCGCGTGGTGCGTTCCTGCTCGGCGTTGGCGCCACTGATCTCCCAGGTCACGCCGCTCGGCAGCTGCAAAGAGGTCATCGCCGCGCGCACGTCGTCGACCGCGTTGCGCGTTCCGCCGCGCTCGATGAGCCCCTCCACCACCGCCACCGGGCGCTGCCCCACGCGGACCACTTCGATCGGTGCCTGTCGCTCCACGGCGTGGACGAGCTGGGCGATCGGGATCCCCTGGACCGGGGTCGCCATGGCCTCGCCGAGGTCCTCGTTCCTGGCTCCCGCGAAGCGCACCGAGATCGGGGTGCGCCGGTCGGTCTCGCGGAAGTCGCTCGAGGCCACCCCGCCCAGCCCGCCCGCGAGCGCGTTGGCGACGGCGTCGACCGCGATGCCGCGCTCGGCCAGCAGCTCGCGCCGCAGCGAGACCTCCACCACCGGCTGCATCCCGCCGTTGGGGTCGCGCACGTCGGCCAGCGACGCGATGCCCTGCAGCCGGGTGCGCACGCTGTCGGCCCACCGTGCCGCCTCGGCCAGGGTGCGGGCGCTCAGCTCGACGCGCACCAGGCGTCCCTCGCGCCCGATGAGCGAGCCGAACTCCGATTGCCCCGCGAGGTCGAGCGCCAGCGCCCCCTGGGCGAGGTCGGGGAGCGCCGCGCGCAGGCGGTCGGCGAAGCGCGCCGCCGATGCGCCGCCGGGGACGGGGACCAGGAGCTGCGCGGTGGCCGAGGAGCCCGGCTCCGCGCCGGCCAGGATCTCCTCGTCGGTGGCGATGCCGACGCGGGCGTAGATCCCCGTCGCCCCCAGCGACCGCGCCGCCGCCTCGATGCGCGCCACCTGCTGCGTGGTCGCCTCGATGGCGGTCCCCTCCGGGAGGTGCAACGCCGCCACGACCATCCCCTCGTCCACCTGCGGCAGGATCTCGCGCGGGAGGCGCATCGTGACCCAGACCGTCAGGGCGCTCACCGCGATGGTGGTGAGGAAGATGGGGCGCGGGTTGGCGAGCGACCAGCGCATGCCGCGCTCGTAGAGCGACTCGAAATAGTGGCCGAGGGACGACAGGCGGGAGTCGGGAGACGGGAGACGGGAGTGCTCGCTGCGCTCGCGCGTCGTGAGCCGCGCGCCGTCGACCTCCCGTCTCCCGCCTCCCCTGTCCCGTCTTCGTCCCACCACCATCACCGGCATCAGCGTCAACGCCAGGATCAGCGACGCCCCGACGCTGGTCACCACCGCCAGCGAGAGGTCGCGGAAGAGGGTCGCCGCCAGCCCGCGCACGAAGATGATGGGGCCGAAGACGAGGAGCGTGGTGAGGGTCCCGGCGATGAGGGGGCCGCTCACCTCCTCGGTGGCGACGATCGCCGCGTCGAAGAGCGTGAGCCCCTCCTCGCGCTTGCGGGCCGCCGCTTCCGCCACCACGATGGCGTTGTCCACCAGGAGCCCCACGCCCAGCGCCAGCCCGCCGAGCGAGAGGACGTTGATCGTCACGTCCAGCGCCTGGAGGATCACGAGGGCGACCAGGACCGAGAGCGGGACCATGGTGGCGATGGCGAGCGAGAGGCGCCAGTCGCGCAGGAAGAGGACGATGACCAGGATGGACAGGATGCCGCCGACCACGATCTCCTGCCCCAGGTTGGTCAGGGCGTCGACGACGAAATCGGCCTGGGCGGCGACGATCGTGAGGGCGACCGCGGGGAACTCTCCTTGCAGCTGCGCGACCACCGACCGGATCTCGCGGGTGACGGCGACCGTGTTGGCCCCCGCGTCCTTGTAGACCACGAGCCCCACCGCCGGCTTGCCGTCGAAGCGGGTGAGGGTCTTGGGGTCGGCGATCGTCGTGGTGACGGTGGCCAGGTCCTTGAGGGTGATCCCGCTCCCGGGAGGGCCCACGGGGACGTCGCGGATCTCGTCCGGCGTGCGGAACTCCGTGAGGGTGCGCACCGAGAAGCGGAACTGCCCGCGCCGTATCGTCCCGCCGACGCCGCTCACGTTGGCGGCACGGACGGCGGCCGAAACATCGTTAGGCGTGAGCCCCAGGGCGCGCATGCGCGCCGGGTCGACCTCGATGCGGACCTCGTCCTCCGGCGCCCCGACGACGGCGACCGAGGCCACCCCGGCGATCTGCTCCAGGCGGCGCGCGTGCACGTCTTCCGCGGTGCGGGCCAGCTGCCGCATGTCGCCGGCGAGCGACATCGAGAGCACCGCGATCGGTCGCTCCCCCGGGTCGCTGGTGAGGAGGGTGGGGCGCTCGGCGCGCTCGGGGAGCTGTGAGCGGGCGTTGTCCAGCCGCTCGCGCACGTTGAGCAGCGTCGTCTGCATGTCCGTCCCCCAGGCGAAGCGCGCCGTCGTCGTCGCCTCGCCGTTGCGGCTCACGGAGCGCAGCTCCACCAGCCCCGGGGTGGCGGCGATGGCCTCCTCCACCGGCTCGGCGATGAAGCGCGAGACTTCCTCGGCGGCGGCCCCTGTGTAGAGCGTCCGGATGGTGAGGACGGGGAGCTGGACGTCGGGGAGGAGGGAGACCGGCGTGCGGCCGAGGGAGACCGAGCCGAGCAGGACGACCGCGAGGACGGAGGCGATCGTCGAGACGGGGCGGGTGACGGCGGCGCGGGGGAGGGACAAGGTGTGGAGACGGGAGACGGGAGTGGGGAGACGGGAGAGCGTCGGCCAGGGGCCGGCGCTGCCCGGCGTTAGCGCGATGGAGTGTCGTCGAGATGATTGTCCTAGGGTCGCGTCGCCCTCCTCCGCGCCGGCAGGACTCCCGTCTCCCGCCTCCCGTCTCCCGTCTCGGCCTGCACCTTCCTGACCGGCGCATCGTGCGTCAGCGTCAGGTGTCCTTCCACGATCACCTCGTCGCCGACTTCGACCGGGATCTGGCCGGTGGCCGAGTCGGGGAGGACCTCGGTGTCGATGCCGTTGGTGCGTCCCGGTTGGATGTAGACCCACTGGGCGCGGCCGTCCTTGACGACGAAGACCAGGGGGCGGCCGTCGCGTTCGATGACGGCGCGAGCGGGGACGAGGCGGCGGTTGGGGAGGCGCGAGGCTTCGAGACGGACGTCGGCGTACATCCCCGGGCGCAGCTTGCCGCCACCGGCAAGGCGCACGTAGGCGCGCCCCGAGCGGGTGGTGGAGTCGATGACCGGGAGGACGGCGGTGATGCGCCCGGTGACCGCCTCGTCAGGTGCAGCGGCGGAGGTGACCACCGCCGAGCCGCCCTCCTTGATGAGGGGGAGGTCGTGTTCGAGGACCGAGGCCTCGATGCGGAGGGCGTCGAGGTTGACGACGCGGGTGATGCTGGCGCCGGCGGCGACCCGTTCGCCCTGCGAGATGTCGACCCGGTCGACCATCCCGTCGTAGGGGGCGGTGATGGTGGCGCGTTCGCGGTCGAGCTTCGCGCGCTCGAGGCGCACGCGCGCGGTCTGCAGCCCCGAGCGGGTGAGGGCGATGCGGCGCTGGTCCTCGCTGGGCGGGCGCCCGAGGACGATGGAGTCGGGCGCGACCGCGTCGTAGTAGCGCACCTGGGCCTCGTCGACCGCGGCCTGCGCCTCGGCGACGGCGAGGTCGAAGGGGCGCGGATCGAGGGTGACGAGGGGGGCGCCGCGCCTAACGCGGTCGCCGGGGCGGACAAGGACCTTCTCCACCGTCCCGGCCACCTCGGCCTTGAGCATCGCTTCGCCGTCGGAGCGCACCTGGCCAGTCGTGGTCACGGTGAGGACCAGGTCGCCGTCGCGGACCTCGGCGACGGCGACCGGGAGGGCGAGCGCTGCGCGTGGCGTGGCCGAGGTGTCGGCGATTGCGGCTGCGGAGTCGGCAGTGGCCGAGTCGCTGGTGCCTGCGCCGCGGAGTTTGGCGCAGGCGCTGGCCACGCCGATCAGCAGGGCGAAAGCGAGGGCGCGCCGTGGGGGGTGTCCGAAAGTGAAAGCCGAGAGGGAGGGCGACACCAGGGTCCTTTGAAGGGCAGGTGTGATGTACCTCTCCGCGCCGGGATGCGCGGATCGACCGGGGTAGCACGGATACGCTACATCTGTCATCGGGAGCTGGGGAAGGGTTGCCTGTCGGGCGATTCTGGGCGAAACTGGGGCGTGGCGCTCAGTTGGGGCGAGAACATGATCCGTAAGTGGTGGAGGCGGGGAGCGGCGGGAGGGCTCGTTCTTGTATGGGCCGACCATGCCGCAAGAGAACTGATTCGAAAGGCCTTGGCCGTCGGCTCGCCTGAGAGCACGGACGAAGATTGGCCGTTGACGGTCGTCGGCGTTGGCGATGAGCGCGCGTTGTACGCGCGCCTTGCGGCGAGCAGAGCCCGTCCGTGCGTGATTGTGCTGGACCCGGCTCATGTCGCCGCCGACCCGCGGATCGCCACCCGGCTCCGGGTCCTGACGGAGACGAGTGTCGCGCCCGTGGAGGTCGTGCTCTTCGGACATCCGACGGCTTCGTCCATGCGTGGCGTGGCCCTGCTGGCGCGGCTGATCGAGTGCGAAATCGCGGTGCGGGGCGTCGACGACGAGAAGATTCCGGGGCTCATCCGCGACATCGTCTCAGGTCCACGTTGTGTGGGGTGGTGTGTCATGTCGGCAGCGCTGGATCTGACCGGGCTGCCGGCCCATGTTCGCAACGCATGGTCGTGGGCGGCTTCCGATCCCGGACGCGCCAACGTCAAGAGCATTGCGTTCCGAGCGGGTGTGACTCGGCGGAGCTTGGAGCGAAGTCACCGCAAGGCAGGCTTGCCACCGCCGGCACAGCTGCTAGGGATGCTGTGAACGAACGCGAGGAGGCGCGGGCGTGCGATGTCGGCTTAGCGCGGTGATGGAGCGAATACCTCGCGAACTCACCTGCGCGCACGGCCTGCACTCCGATGGACGATCACCTCCGGAAAGTCCGACTCCAGCACCCCAACGACCTCATCGGCGCTGGCATTATTAAGGAACAGCGGCACCGGCAGGCTGCGCTCGCGCAGCATGGCGCAGCGGTGGATGTCGACCGCTTGCACGGTCGTACGGCCGCTCGTCTGATCCGTGATCACGTTCCAGACCTCGCCAGCCGTGGGCCCTCGAAGGAAGCCGGTCGAGTGCACGAATTTCTTCCACTGTAGCGAAACGGATGCGCCATCGCGGGAGATGGCCGCGCGCGGTTCCGTGGTCGCGTGTGCGCGCCCCTCGCACCGACGCAGAAGTTGTCCTCGAAGGTCGTACACGTCGATGCGAAACGGGGACTTGTGACTGAGCACGATGGAGGAGTCGAGCACGAGTGCACGGCCACCCAGAAGACTCGTGGCGTACTGTGCAACGTCTGGTGGAATCGCAACGTCGCCGAAGGACAGAACCGGCGTGCCGGCGCGCGACATCACATGCAGGGTCTTGCGCGTGGCAACGTCAAGTGCACTGATGAGAAGGCGGCCGTCGGGCAATTCGCGCAGGCTGTTGACCGCCCACATCGGAGGAACCGCGAACGAACGTACGCAGGTGAGAGCAGGTGAGAACACGGTGACCCGAGCCAGGGCAGCGTCCCATACGGCGAGGCTGTCGCCGGCGAGGGCTGCGATCAGCCATGGAGCTCGAACTCCCCGGGACCTTGTCCGCGTCCGCCGAGATGCCGCTTCAGCTTTCCATCCGGGCCGAATACGCTGACGCGATGTGTCTGGTCGTCGGCGACCACGATCTCGCGGTTGCGGCGTAACGCGGCGAAGGTGATGCTTCCGAACGCATCCGCGTCGCCGGACAGCGAGCGGATGCGGATGCGCTGTACCAGTTGGGTGGACTCTTGCATGCGAGGTGGTTTACGCATCGGGACGATCGGTGCGTGCTGCGCCGTAAGGACGGACACGGCCGGCAGTGTGTCGGTCAGTGCCAGCAGCGACGTCGTGATCGCGGCGCGTGCGTGGACGCGAACGGTCTGTGTCATCGCCGAGCGGAGGTCAAGGGTGTACGCCGGATGCGGTGGCTCCTCGTTCACTCGCGCAAGGCTGCCGCTCCAGGGGCGGGCCTCGTCGTACGCGAATACATCATCCGCGATGCCAAAGGTTCGCGCGACCTGGCGCCGAGGCAAGCGCGGGGTTGCGTCAACTTTGCGACAGCAGGCTGGGCAACGAGTCGCGTGCTTCGATGTGTGTTGTTCGGAGGACGGAGCTGTTACGTTGGTAGAAGACGAAACGGCCACCGTCCATCTGCTCCGGACGGTGCGGCAGACGATGCTCCGTTAGACGCTCCATGACGAGTTCACCCGCCTTCTCGGCGCCGCCCCGTTCGAGCGCACGGCCGCGCGGGCAGGTGTGAGCAACGGGACGCGACCACGCACGCTCGTCACACGCGTGGGCAATCTGGCGCTGCAGGTCCCCCGCGACCGGGCCCGCCTGTTCGAGCCACCGTCTTCGCGCGCTACCAGCGCCATGAGCAAGCGCTGGTGCGCACGCTCGCCGAGTGCGATCTGCAGGGCGTCTCGACCCGGAAGGTGCGCCAATTGGTGGAGACGCTGTGCGGCGAGACGGTGAGGGCCAGCACGGTCAGTTGGGCGACCAAACAACTCGATGGCACGCTGGCCGGCTGGCGCGCGCGCCGACTGGATGCGCAGGCGTATCCGCAGCTCATCATCGACGCCCACTATGAACGGATCCGTCGCGAAGGCCAGGTCCTGTCGACGGCCGTGCTCTGGGTGCTGGGCGTCGGCGCGAACGGCATCGCGAATATCTCGGCTTCTGGGTCGGCAACGCGGGGAGCGGACCGGTGTGGAGCCGGGTGTTCCGGGACCTGCACCAGCGCGACCTGCACGGCGTGCACTACGTGGTGAGCGACGAGCATGCGGGGCTCAAGGCGGCGGTGCAACGGCACGTCCCCGACGCGGTGCCTCGGCGCTGCCAGGTGCACTACCTGTGGAACGCCCTCAGCCGGGTGAGCACAGCGGCGCGGCAGGAAGCCTTGGTCGCGGCGTTGCGGGATGTGTGGGCCGCCCCGACCCGCGCGACGGCCGAGCAGCGCGGGCACGCGCTGAGCCAGACCCTGCGCCGTGCGCTGCCCGCCGTGGCCGCCTGGCTGGAAGAGACGCTGGGCGACACCCTGGGCGACACCCTGGGGTTCTACGTGCTCACGGAGTCCGGAGCCCGGCGCCGCCTGCGCACGACCAACGCCCTCGAACGCGAACGCGAGGAGATCCGGCGCCGCACCCGCTTCATCCGCATCTTCCCCAACGAGGCCAGTTATCTCCGCCTCGTGACCGCGCTCGCCGCCGACCGCAACGATGTCTGGGCGAAGCGCCGCTACATCATTCCCGCCTCCCCCAGCGTCAACGTGAAGAACATCCTCCGCCGCCGACAGGCAGCCTAACGCTTCCCCGTCCAACACCCAGTAGCGAACTACACACTTCTTGATACTTGACCCGGCAACACACTTCTTGATACTTGACCCGGCACCCCGGCAACCCGGCAACCCGGCAACCCCGTGTACGATGGCGTCCCTGCGCGCACGAGGCGATCCTCGGCAGGGCGGCATGAAGCCGTGGAGGGCAAGAGGGCGTGGCATAACCATCGAACCGCGGATGTCAGACCTTAGGCTGGTTCCCTTTGCTTGCCCGCGCCAACGGAGCGTTGAGAGCCGTGGTTGACGCATGCGGCGCATACCGGGTGCGCGGCGGACGCCCACAATGCCGTGTCGCATTCCCGTCGCATCTTAACAGTGGCGCCGGGAAGGCGCTATAGCCAGAATGGTACGCGACCCGTCTAAAACGATGGCAAACCATATCGTGCATCCAACGAAAAGGAGGAACGATGATGCGAATGGCACCCGTCTCCGTGATGATCGGACTGACGATACTGGCGGTTGCGGTCAATGCGCCCGCTCAGCCGGACTGTAAGAGTTACTACGGGTACTGGAACGGAAACAGCGTGACATGCACCAACGACCCTGGTATCAATTGCGTCGTCTGCCCGAAACCTCAGTGAGCAGTGTGCGGGCAATGGAGACGACGCATGCGAACCTTGGAGCTGTGTCGCGCATGGTAGCGAATGAGCGGTAGGCGAGGGCGGATGATCGTCTGGATCGCCGCGCTTGGTGCCGGTTGCAGCAAGGACGCACCCGCGCCACGTGCGATGCCTGCTGCCTTGGCAACCGAGAGGACCTTGTCGCTCGGACGCGATACGTCGGAGTCCCCCGGCGACATCACATATGCGGCGGTCGGGGATGCAGGTATCGCAATCGTCGATAACGCCAGTCGCCAACTCTACGGCTACACCACCGGCGGGAGGCTGCGCTGGCGTGTACCATTCGGCGGCGGTATCGAGGGACGGGTGCGGCAGCCGAATGCGCTCTCGTGGTTTGGTGACACGCTCATTGTCGCTGAAGTCGACGGGAACGAGGGCATCTGGAGTATCGATGAGCGAGGCATTGCGCGGAAGGTTGCCCGCCTGGAGATCGAGACGCCGGTTACGAGCGTTCAGAGGGTCTCGGATGGCTATGTGGTTGCCACTACCGAGGCGGATTCGATGTTCGAGGTGGATTCTGCACTGGTTGTGCGGTACTTCGATCTGCAAGGACAGGAGCAACGGAGGGGGTGTCGAGCAGACCCGCGGTATGGCGCAAGCGTGAGGGCGCGCGGAATGACCGCGATCTTCCGCTCATTTGCGGCGGTCGTGAGCGCGGACGAAGTCTTCTGCAAGCAACCGTTGTCGGGGGAAGTGATCGTCATGGCGCCCTCACTGGAAGAGCGACGGCGTGTGCCCCTACCTGGGTGGCGGATGAGAGAAGACGCGCGCATGTCGATGGATCTGTTAAGCATCAATCACTTTCGCGCCAAGACTGTTGAGTGGACCGGGCTGTGGCGGTCGGGGTCGACCCTGACGCTCGCAGGAGCGACGTATGATGCAGCGTTGGGTCGCGATCGCTTTGCGGTGTTAAGGTGTCGAGACGATGGACGAGCGGTATGTGCGACGGCCGCCGGCGAGGAGCGTGTTCTCGGAGTGCTCGGAGATTCTGTCGTCACGGTCGTCGCCAGACAGGCGCTCGGCGCGCCTATCGTGCTTCGGGTGTCCACCATTGTCGACGGCGTCTTGTGAAGTCTGGGGGCGTGTGGCTCATAGCCCTGTTGTTCGGCGCTTGCGGAGGGCACGAGCGCTCACCCGGGAAGCACCTCACCGTTGGGCAGCAGTGGAGCGTGGGCGGCGACTGCGCTGCGGCGCGGCATGGCGACGGGATGACGCCCCCAGCAGAGCTCTTCACGGTGGTCTCCGCCGCGGACTGCTACTACTGCCGGGACCATCTTGCCGCGTTCGACGTGCATGGCGAGGTCGCAGACGAACTGCGGCATCGGGTCGGCCTGTACGCGCCGAGAGGGAGAGCAGTGGAGGCCTTGGCGGCACTGATGCGCCAGACACAGCGGCCTGTCTGCATGGATACCTCGGGCGCGCTACTGCAGGAGGCGGTCTCAGGCGGCACACCGGTAACAGTGCTCGTCGTGAAGGGCACCATCACCGGCGTGTGGCGAGGAGGGCTTCACCAATCCAGTGTGCGCAAACGTTTCTGGCAGCAAGTCGAATCCTTGACGACAACGCCATTCTGAGATGAAGGCATCTCGCCGTGCGAAGGCGTCAGCATGGTGGCAACTGGCCGTTGGCGTGGCGGCCACGGTGGGCTGCCAGCGCGAGACGACGCACGTGGAGCCACGGGGAGCGGAACCGTGGCGGGCCGTGGCAGTTCTCGCGACCGACGACAATGCGTCGTTCGTGCTCGAAGGCATCGAGGAAGGATACGCCGGCGTGCGGTGGGCCGACGGAGCGTTCGCGTTCCTCGACTATCGCGCCAAACGTATCGTCGTGCTCGACACGACGGGTCGGGAAGTCAGGACGATCGCACGCGGAGGGGGAGCGCCGGGGGAACTACAGTTCCCGCAGATGCTGGTCCGGAGCCGTCAGGGCATTGGGGTCGTCGATGGCCAGAAACGGGCGCTGGTGACCTTCGACACTACGGGGCGTGCGCTCGGAGACCTTCCGCTCGACACCCTGCTCGGCGTCCCCCCGAGCCTGCTGACTGGACTGCGCCAGCTGACGAGCGGCGAGTGGGTCTACTCGGTCATCGAGCACTCCCCTGGACACCGAGCGGAAGCCCTGTACATCCGGCGTGGACGTGAGGCACAGCTCCTCGCGCGCACGCCGGTCGCAACGACACGCCCGATCATGATGCCCTGCCGCGTGGAGTTGCCTCCAGAGCCCCCGGTATTCTGGCCGACTATCCGATGGAACGCGAGCGGGACGAGGGTGGCCTTCGTCACCGGGGCGGATTATCACGTGGTGTCATGGGATGCGGAGGGTGGTGATAGTGTGGTCTACTCACTCCCGCTGGCGCGACTGCAGGCGTCGGATTCCGCTGCGCTTCAATTGCCGATCGGCTACAGTGTGCGCACCCCGATGGCCGAGTGCACGCTATCGGCGCGAGATGCGCTACGGCAGCGCGGCATGGCGCCCGAACGACCACTCGTCGCCGCGGTGGCGGTCTCCCCTTCCGGCCAAGTCTGGACACGACTCTCTGTCGGGTCATCCGGTGCAATCACGGGGTATCGCCACGCAGGGGATCGCACGGACTCGCTGCCGACTCGTGGCTTTCCCGCGATCTTCGAATCCGACTCGAGATACTTGTCGGTCGAGCGTGACCGAGAGGGGGGAGCACGCTTGGTACTCTGGCAGAGGCAGGGCGCGAGTGATGGTGTGCCGCGATAAGTGCCACAGGGGATCGGGGACGGGTGGTCATGCGTTGCCGGCGGGACGCGGCCGCCTGTGGCAGAAGCGCGAACGGACTACCAGCCGCTGTCCACACGCAGCACCCAGGGGACGAAAGTGACGGAGGCGTTGGCGAGGGGCTCAGGGCGAAGGGGCGCATCGTGAGGCATCGAATAGGCGCCGCTCCAACACCACGCGCGTCTCCTGATGCGGATCCAACCAGGCGATGAATAGGGTGTCGCCGCGAAACGCGAAGCGACGCCGCGGGAAGGACGGGCCCTCGATTGGCACGTCCGCGCAGGCCGTGCCGCCGCGGGGGCGCGCGCTCGAGATGTATGCCTGGCTTCCCCACGCTCCTGCCTCGAGCTCGAGGTCTTCGAAGACCACGCGAAGCGAGCCCGCTTCGCCGAATGCGAGCACGGCCGGTGACGATGCGCCAATGCGTGAAAGCGCGGGACCAGCAGCGTCCAACCGCGCGATGGTCGCTGCAACGTCCCTGGGCGCTCCGTCCCGCAGACGTATAACGAAGGTCACTGAGTCGCGCACGCGCAGATTCCGACTGAGCAGGACGGCGACGTCTGCAACGTCCGAGATCACCGCGAGACCCGAGTCACCCGCAGCGATAAGTCCGCGACCAAAGAGATTCGCAGCTCGCGGTGCGGTCCTGAAGCGTTCGGCGAACAGGGCTGGCGATGGGCTGTCGGGGCCGAGGGCAGCAGTGGACACTACGATGCCGCTATCGCGCGCCGCATGAGTCACGACATGACCTCCACGCCACGGCGCCAGCGACGAGGCTCGTGGGACCGAGCGGGAGACGGAAAGCTGCGAGAGGCGCGGAAGTGAGTACGCCGCAATATCGCCCAGTGGATAGAAGAGTACGGACGCGAGTGTGTCGTCCGTCACCGCGACGCCGATCGGGCGCTCGTGGTCGACGCTGTCGGGCAGTAGCAGCGGTATGGCACGAGTGGTATCCGAAGTCAATAGCACGAGGTAGTCAGGATCGCGGACGACCAGCACCGCCGATCCCGCTGGGAGGGACGCGATGGCGGCGAGCTGGCTTCGTGGACCGGCTACCGAGACGAAATGCGCACGGCAATCGAGGCGCGTGAGCAGCCCGCCAGAGATCTCACCAGCCGGCGAGGTACAGGGTGCCGTGTAGTCATTGCCGCATGCGGCCAGCGCGCCAAGGAGCGGCAGGAGGCCGAGGCGCAGGGGTGAACCTGTCATGGTCGTGGCGTCGGAGTCGGCCTCATGATGTCGAGTGGCGAGTCGATGGCAATCTGCGACGGTGAGAGGGGATCGCAATGGACGAGCAGGTCATCACACCACGAGTGCGAGGCGGCTGGTATGCCGATGAGAGCCTGTAGCGCGGCTGAGCGTAGGCGCAAGTCGAAGTGGGTACTGGTCGGTGCACTGGCGCTGCTCACGGCGTGTGCCCCTGGCGAGGACGCCATCGGAGAGGCGCGGCGTCCAACTCTCCGCGGGGCGACGCTCACGGTGATCGACAGCCTGGACCTTCAGGAAACCGACAGCGTCTTCGCCTCCAAAGTGAACGCGATCGTCCTGCAAAAGCGCGGGCAACTCCTCGTGGCGGATGCTGGAGTCGGGCGTGTCCTCGAGTACAGCCGCGATGGCCGGCTCCTACGCACGTTCGGGAGACGAGGGAAGGGACCAGGCGAATTCTCGTCGCCCAGCTGGATGGTGGTGCTCGGTGACAGTCTGTTGCTGGTGAAGAATGGACCGGCGTTTCGGATTGAAGCGTTCGACCTGCGAAGCGGCGCGTGGTTATGGGGGCGGCGATTCGATGCGAAGACGACGACGGGGCTGGCCGCGGTCGGTGACACGGTGGTCATGGGATTGCTGGACGCGGGCAGGGGCAGCTCCTTTGTCTCCTTCAGCGACTCCGGGTCCGCCCTGCAGCCCCATGGTCGATTGCCGAGCGATGCACACGGCGACCCGCTCCTGACCGATGCGTTCCGGCTCACGCAGCTCGCGGCGCGTGGCGACACGATCGCGCAGGCGTACGAGGTCTCGAACTGGCTATTCGTCCTCACGATGGATGGCTCCCTCGTCGATAGCGTGCACATCCCCGTTGCACGTCGAAAAGGCGCACCGGTCAAGCTCCTGCCGCTCTTGCGAGCCAATCAGGAACTCGGCATTAAGGCAGTGAATCACGTGTCGCAACCCCAGGTGCTCCAGTGGATCGGTGAGGGGATTATCGGACTCGTGACTGTCGACCCGGATCGCACGGGCGCGCGGTTCCGAGGACCGGCGTTCCTCTCCGTGATCGACTTGCGCAATAGGCGGGCGTGTGTCGATGCGCCACTACCTGTGCCTGAGGACCCACCGCCAGCGACAGCGTGGAGTGGCGACACGCTGCTGATGCTATATCAAGACGTCAGCCGTGACGGGAGGCCGGTCGCACGCGTAAAGCGCGCAAGAGTCGATCTGGCCACATGCGAGTGGTCGGGAGAGCCGTGACCGTCTTCCGGAAGTGATATCGTGTCGGGCGTCATCAATAGGCGGCGATCACTCCTGGTCGTCGCACCGGCGAGCGGTGGGTGTTCCGAAAAACGACAGCACGCGCAGCTACGTCACAAATGTGACGCTCGGCGGGTGCTTGCTCTTCAACTATTTCTGAGAGGAGCGGCATCATGAGACGTCCCCTACTACTCGTGGCGCTGGCATTCGGCGGGAGCGCGCTGTGGGGACCAGTCGGGGCATCGGAGCTCGAGGCGCAGGCGCCGGCGCCGGCCACAGAGTGTCTGGCGGCCGAACAGGCGGCGCGCGCCCGCGGCGTCCAAGGTGTCCCGCATGGCCCAGCCGATCACGCGCCGCGAGGCGAGAGCGAGCACCACGGCGAGAGAGAGTCAGCCCTCGTCGGTCGGCACGTATGTGATGTCACTGACCCAGACCTGATGCACGCCGACGCCCTTCACGTCGAACCGCCGCTCCAGAAGGTGTGGGGCCGTGGGATGCGCGTGTGTCGAGTCGGTCGTGCGGACGCTGCGCGGCCGCCGCGCCGCAAGTCCGTCTTCGCGCATCACCCGGGCGACGCGCTTCGTGCTCACCCGCATGCCCTTGAGCACCCGACACATGAGTCGCAGCGAATACTCGCCCAGGTGGCGAGCGATCAGGGCGTCAATCACCGCGACTCCTTCGCGAAGTACACCGCGACTTTGTTTGCGAACTCCCGCTCCTGCTTCAGGGTCGCGACCTCCCGCCGCAGCCGCCGCAGCTCTTGCTCGGGCGTCTCGATCAGTCGCGCCGCCCGCGTCTCGTCCGACGCGGTGAACCGCTGGGCCCAGCCCCGGAGCAGATTGTCTCCGAGATCCAGCTCGCGCGCCACGTCGGCCAAGGTCCCGCCCTCCGCGCGCCGCTCATGCAGCCGGCGGACGGCTTCCTGCTTGAACTCGTCCGTGGAGCTCCGCCGCTCAAGCGGCGTGGCGCTGCCCGGCTTCCGGCGCTTGCTCATGGACTGCCTCCCCCCCAAGGTAAGGGTCGATCGGCGTCCATCAAATCGGGTCAACTCCATGGCGCAGTCCGGTGCGACCGCTTGGCAGGCCGCAGTGACGCCGGCCAACGAGGTCGCGAGCACATCCCCACTCGATTCGGCCCGGCAGCGGCGGCTCCGCGCTAGTCGATGGGTGCAACTGTGGGAAGTCGGGGGGACGGAGGCCGACACGACGTTCTACGCCATAGTGGCGCTGATCGCGACGCAGAAGCATGTCGTCGTGGCGGATGCGGGGCGGCGTCGAATCGTCGGCCTCGATCCAGAGACTGGACGTGAGCGCTGGCGAACAGGGCGACCGGGGCGTGGGCCGGGTGAAATCGGCGCGGTAGTCCAGCTGTCCCCTCTGCGCACCGGTGGGTTCGTGATGATCGACGGCGGGAACCGGCGCATTCGGCGATACACCGAGTCCGGTGAGATGACGCACGAAGTCGCCTTCCCGCTCGGTTCGTCTCCGCTTGGCGTGTGCGCTCGTGATTCGACTGTACTCATCACGTCGTTGTCGGCCGGCCGTGAGCTCGTGGAAGTCGATTGGGCGGGGCGCATCGTACGCAGTTGGACGCTGCCATGGGCAGATGCAGCGCGTATCCCCCTCTTGCTTCGCCAGACGATGCTCTTTCACAATGGGGAGAGCGAGACGTGCCTGCAGACGATGAGCTTCGGACCGCACCTGGCTCTCTGGGGCCCGTCAGGGGTGAAGATCGCATCGTGGATAGCCAACGTCCCACTCGCGGGCGTCGAGACCCGTCGTGGTGGCGCTCAACGACTCGCTCGCGGGGCGAGATTGACGACCAAGAGCGCTGCCGCGTTCGGGACCGACTTCGCGGTGCTGTTTCGATCAGGTGATGGGGGAGATGCGCGCATCCTGGACGTCTACGACGGAACGACAGGGGCGTACCGATACTCCCTGGAGCCACCTCGTCGCGCTGACTTCGTGGCAGCGGCACCGGGCGGTTTCGTTCTCGCAGGAGAGGCTGCCGATGGCAGTCCCTTTGTCGCCCGGTTTCAGGCAAGGACACGAAGTGCTGGGGAGAAGGGAAGCGTGGACTAGGCATGCAGCAGGGCGAGCGCACGGACTTCTGCCACACACGGCCGAAGCGATGCGCGCCAGCCCAGGCGAAGCCTAACGAGCCGGCGGCAGGCGAAGGGGCGACGACGCCGTGACGCAATACACGGCCATTCCGAGGCTCCCCGGCACGCGGCGATGACGCGTCCTGCCGCCCGCGCTCGCCGATGGCCACTGCCGCTCGTTGCGGGAAGTCGTCCGCTGACCCCACCCTCGCATGCATGCTATCTTGGTCACTTCGTCGGTCGGTGCTCCGGCCACAGACGTGGCGTCAAGTCCAGCTCTCGAGCATGCCTCCCTCGTGACCCCCGCCGTCCGCCTCCTCCTCGTCGCCACCATCGGCGCCTACCTGCTGCAGCTTTCCGTCCCCGGGCTCACCGAGGCGCTGGTCTTCGCGCCTCGCCTGGTGCTGCTTCGCCCGTGGACCATCGTGACCTACATGTTCCTCCACGGCGGGCTCGGGCACCTGCTCTTCAACATGCTGGCGCTCTACTTCTTCGGACCGCGCGTGGAGGCGCTGCTGGGGACGCGGTCGTTCGTCACCCTGTACTTCGCCAGCGGTGTCACGGGGGCCCTCCTCTCGATGTTCTTCTCCGGCACCCCGATCCTCGGCGCCTCGGCGGCGGTGTTCGGGGTGATGCTCGCCTTCGCCTGGTTCTGGCCCGACGAGCGGATCTTCATCTGGGGGGTGCTCCCCGTCCCGGCGCGCGTCCTGGTGATCGGGACGACGGTGCTGGCGCTCTTCGGCGGCTTCAGCGGGAGCCGCGATGGCGTCGCGCACTTCGCACACCTGGGGGGATATGTGGGGGCGTTCGCCTACCTCAAGCTGCGCACGCGCGGAGGCACGGGCCCCCATCGGCAGCACGGAGACGCGCGACGTGCGCACCGTGCCGGGGCTGGGCAGCATCGACCTGTCGACCGTGCACCCGGTGAACCGCGAGGCGGTGACGCGGCTCGTGGACAAGGTGGCGGCGGAGGGGGTCGCGGCGCTGACCGAGCGCGAGCGCGCGTTCCTGGGGAACTTTGTTTCGGTAGGGCCGTCGGGGGCGAACGCGTAGGAGAGCGACGCGCGCCAGGTCACCCGGGGCGACGCCACCGAAGCCCCGGAAAGCGTGCGAAGTCGGCGTCGTCCGAGATCCACTCGCATCCGTGCTCGATGGCAAGGGCCGCGTGCCAGGCGTCGGCGACCAGGTTGCCGATGGCCGAAGATTTCTCGAGCAGCCCGACAAAGATGTCCCAGTGGCGCGGGCCGGGGGCCACGATCACGATGTTCGGTGTGGCGCGAAGTGCATCGACCCACGCGCGGGCGACGGGGGCGGGAGTCGGGGGGACGAAGACGCGCGGATGGGTGAGCACGCGAAGCACGCCGCTCAGCACCAGCTCACTGACGCCGAACGGTTCGGGGGCGCGGCGCAGTTGCTCGACGTAAGCCTTGAGCACCTCGTGCCGAGGGGCGTCCTCGCGCATGGCGGAGACGAGCACGTTGACATCGAGCAGGACCATTCTCAGCCACCACCCATCACGTCTTCCAACGCGCTCGAGTCGCTGAGGTCCACACCGGGCCGGAGTCCCTCGCCGCTGTACGTGGGGAGGGGTTCGGAGACGCGAGACGACCGCACGGGGTGCCGCAGTTCCGCACGCAGGCAGTCCTCCAGCAGCTGGGTGAGCGTGCGCCCCGTCTGCTGCGCGCGGCGCTTGGCGGCGCGCATGAGTTCATCGGGAAGTCGGACCGTCGTGCGTTGCATATGTCACCAGCATACGTCCGTGACATATGTATGTCAACTTCGGAATTGACGACTCGGCTCACAGTTGTTCGCGGCCGGGAAACGGGGTACAACGCTCGCGGGGGCGCCCCATCTCTCGGGGCGCCCCCGCTTCTCCCGCCTCACCGAGTCTGATCCGCTACGGCAACCGGTACCGCTGCAAGTATTGCAGATCGTCCTCGTCGGTCCGCACCCCATACACCACCCCGTTCCCCAACCCCGCCGGCCGCACCTTCTGCGGCAGCACGACCCGCATCGCCACCTTCCCGCTGGCGTCGATGACGTCGAAGTCGGCCGATTCGTCGCTGGCGTCGCGGGTGCGGTTCACCCACACCAGCCCGTTCGGCGCGACGAAGACCGCGTTCTCCAGGAACGGGGGCATGAACTCGGGCCAGTTGCCGGGGTCGGGAATGTTGGCCGGCGGCGGGCCGGTGCGCACCGATCGCTGGCCGTTGTTCACGGTCACCATCACGCTCGTCTGCGACTTGCGCGACTCGCGCCACTGCTCCTTGTGCTTCTCGGTGACCTTGACCTTGTCGTAGGCGATGGTGGCCGAGTGGCTCTTGCCGCTTGGTGCATACCATTCGACGCGGTACTCGGGCGAGCGGAGGACGGCGACGCGCCCGTCGGGGGTCACGGCCCACTCGTCGCGCGGGGTGAAGGGGTTGGCGACGCCGAAGCGCATCTGCACGTTGCCACCGCCGCCGCTGGTCTGGAGGTTCCCCTTGGCCACGCGCACCCAGGCCAGCGAGTCGGTCTTCTTCGTGACGCGGTCGTAGCGAATCACGGGGACCGAGTCGGCCGACTTGGGCGGGCCGCCATCGGTCGGCGGCGTGAAGGGCTGTCCGGTCCAGTACAGGCGTCCTCGCGCATCGGCGTAGCGCGGGGGCGAGGTCGCGATGCGCACCATTCCGCCCCCCGGCCCCTGGGTGGCCGGCTGCTCGATGGTGATGAACGGCCCCGGCTTGCCGTTAGGCAGCACGACCAGCAGGCGCGAGTTGAGCATGTCGTACACCCCCGACGAGTCGCCGGGGAGGGGGACGATGCGCATGGGGAAGGCATACTCCCCGGGCCCCGACCCCTCGCGCCCCACCTTGACGCCGCTCCCGGTCTTGAAGTCGACGACCTGCACGATCTTGTCGCGCGAGTCGATGGCCACCACGCGCCCATCCTTCAGTTCGCGCACCCCGGTCACCTGCGTGAACGGCTCCGCGAACTCGGCGTCGGGCTTCGACAGGGTGCGCGTCGCCTGCGCCCCCGCCATCACGGGAAGGGCAGCGCCCGCTGCGAGCGCCACCATCAACGAACCTCGGGCCACCATGTGCGTTCTCCGTGCGGTCTGCGGGTCTGGGATCAGGCGCGGGGCACCATCGCCCCGCGCGACCGGGCGCTCGGCGGACGCGCCCGGTCGGAGAGGACGTCCGGTTAGTCGCCCGGCCGGCGCGAAAGGTTTACGACGCGTGTCGGACGGCAAGTCCCGGGCGTTCTCCCGCCCCGCCGACCGCCGACCGCCGGCTCGGCCGACGCCGGCGCCGCGCCCGCTATCCCCCGAGCCGAGTCCTGAGCGCGAGGATCTCCCGGGGGGCGCGCGGATACTCCGGCTTGAGCCGGGTGAGGGTGTCGTTGATGACGCGGGTGACGAGGTAGTTGCGCGCGGTCCGGTTGTCGGACGGGACGACGTACCACGGCGCCCACTTGGTGCTGCACTTCCGGAGGGCGTCGCGATAGGCGCGCGTGTAGTCGCCCCACAGCGCCCGGTCGTCCAGGTCTCCGGCGCGGAACTTCCAGTTCTTCGTGGGATCGGTGAGGCGCTCCAGGAACTGCTCGCGCTGCTCGTCGCGCGAGATGTGGAGGAAGAACTTCAGGATCACGACACCGTTCTCGCTCAGCATCTGCTCGAAGTCGTTGATCTGCCGGTAACGCCTGCTCCAGACGCGGCGCGGGACGAGCTCCTTGACCCGCACCACCAGGACGTCCTCGTAGTGCGAGCGGTTGAAGATCCCGATCATCCCCCTGGGCGGAACGACCTGGTGCACGCGCCACAGGAAGTCGTGCGCCAGCTCCAGGTCGGTGGGAGCCTTGAAGCCGGCGATCTGGCATCCCTGCGGGTTGCAGGCGCCGAAGACGGTGCGGATGGTCCCGTCCTTCCCCGAGGCGTCGCGCCCCTGGAGGACGACGAGGAGGGCGTGCCGCTTGTCGGCATAGAAGGCGGCCTGCAGCTCGGTGAGGCGCGCCAACTCGTGGTCGAGGAGCGCCTTGAGCTCATCGCCGTTGGGGAGCGCCCTGGGGCGCTTGGCCCCCTTGTCGGTGAGGGGGAGGGCTCGGCGCGGATCGACGGGGGTTAGAATCATATATTCGTTATGCCGGATTTCAGGGAAGCTCCCCGCCGCGGTCGGGTATTTCCGCACAGGGGCGGGAGGCGGCTCCCGAGATATTGCGCGCCGGCGCGCATTCCCGCGAACTCCTGGCACTTCAACATCCGATGGACTGGTTTTCCAAGGCCTTCATCAAGGCGAGCCTCACCTGGTTCGGCATCGGCGTCACCCTGGGCGCCGTGATGTCGTCGTGGCCGAACGCGGCGATGTACCGCACGGCGCACTTCCACATGAACCTCCTGGGGTTCGTGTCGATGATGATCTTCGGCGTGGCCTACCACGTGATCCCGCGCTTCACGGGGAACCCGCTGCACAGCCGCCGGCTGGCGGTGGTGCACTGGTGGGTGGCGAATGTGGGGCTGGCGATCCTCGCCACCGGCTTCGTCCTCCTCCCCACGATCGGGGCCCGCGCCTACCCGGTGCAGGGCGTGGGGGGGGCGATCTCGGCGTTAGGCGCCTACCTCTTCATCTACAACATGTGGCGCACGCTGGACGGGCCGCAGGTGCTCAGGCGCGCCCGCCAGGCGCAAGAGAAGCTGGCGGTCGTCGACCGGGACTAGCCTCGCGATGTACTACACGCTGGTCACGTTGCACGTCCTCTCGGCCATGGTCTGGATCGGGGGGATCATCTTCTTCGCCCTGGTCGGGGCTCCGGCGCTGCGGCGCGTGGAGCCCCCCGAGTTGCGCGCCCGCCTGTTCGAGATCGTCGGGATGCGCTTCCGCTACGTGGGGTGGGGGGCGGTCGTCGTCCTGCTCGTTACCGGGACGTGGATCATGCAGCTGCGGGGGTGGCTGGCGTGGGGGCTCCTGTCCACCCCCGACTTCTGGCGCGGGGCGACGGGGACGGCGCTGGGGTGGAAGCTGGGGCTGGTGACGGTCATGCTCGTGCTCAACCTGTGGCACGACCTCGCCCTCTCCCCGCAGAAGGCGCGGGAGCTGGCGCAGCGCCCCGACGGGGCGGCGGTGCGGCGCCGGCTGGTGTTGCTGGCGCGGCTGGGGGCGGTGGCCGCCATCGGGGTGGTGATCGCCGCCGTGCGGCTGGCCCGCGCCTAACGGGACCGCCCCCGATCGGGTATCGTTCGGCATGCACACCCTCGTCCGCCGCTACATCAAGACCGGGATCGCCTTCCTGGTGGTGGGGCTCGCCCTCGGCCTCGTGGCCGTCTGGCAGCGCGAGCTGGGGGGGCGTTATCCGTCGCAATACCTCATCTCGGCGCACACCCACGCCATCCTGGTGGGCTTCGTGATGATGATGATCCAGGGGGTGGCGCTCTGGCTCTTTCCGCGCCCGGACAAGGACGACACGCGCTACGACCCGCGGCTGGCGCAGGTGGCCTACTGGCTGATGGCGGCCGGGACGGCGTTGCGGGTGGCGGGAGAGTGCTGGCGCGCGTGGAACGGCGAGCCCTGGCTCCGCGCCCTGGTCTTTGCCGCGTCGCTGCTGCAGGTGCTGGGGATCGGCGTCTTCTTCCACACCATGTGGTCGCGGGTGCGCGCGGTGGGGAGCGCGGCGCGCGAGGCGAAGGGGGAGCGCTTCTAGCCGCTCGCCCGGAGCCCGGCGCGGCGGAGCCGGTCGGCGATCGCGTCCCACTCCCCCCCCTCGGGGATGGCCTCCACCCAGGCCCCGGTGCACTCCGCCTCGTCGAGGGCGTGCAGCGCGGCATACAGGGCGCGGGCATAGCCGGCGGCGTCGCGCGGCACCACGATGATGCAGCTGGCGGTGGCCCCCTCGGCGTCGAAGGCGATGAGCCCCACGCGCTCCCCGGCGCGGGTGGCGGCGGCGATGCGCGCCCACACCGCGGCGCGATCGCCAGGTGCAAAGCGGTGCAGCCGCGCCAGCGGGGCGTAGTGCCGCTCGACCATCCCGGGCGACGGGCGCGGCGCCTCGCCGGCCAGCGCGGCGCCGGGGAGCGCGACCGGCCCCGCCACGCGCTCCAGCGCCTGGCGCGACACCCCCCCCAGCCGCAACAGCACGGGGCGCGGGCCGGTGAGGTCCACCACCGTCGACTCGATCCCGACCGTGGTGGGCCCCCCGTCGAGGATGACGTCGACCGCTGCGCCCAGTTGGGCCACGACGTGCGCCGCCGTGGTGGGCGAGACGCGGGTGAAGGCGTTGGCGCTGGGGGCGGCGATGGGGACCCCCGCGCGCTCGATGAGGGCGCGCGCCACCGGGTGCGCCGGGACGCGCACGCCGACGGTGTCGAGTCCGGCGCTCACCGCATCGGGGATCTCGCTGGCGCGCGGGAGGACGAGGGTGAGCGGCCCGGGCCAGAAGGCGGCGGCCAGGGTGCGCGCCAGCGCCGGGACCTCGCGCGCGACGCGCCCCACCTGCGACACGTCGGCCACGTGGACGATGAGCGGGTTGAACGCGGGGCGCCCCTTGGCGGCATAGATCCCCTTCACCGCCCGCTCGCTGAGGGCGTTGGCCCCCAGGCCGTAGACCGTCTCGGTGGGGAAGGCGACGAGCCCGCCGGCGCGAATGACCGCGGCCGCCTCGTCGATGGCGGTCGCGAACGACGCCCCGTCGGCGGGGTCGGCGCGGAGGACGCGGGGGCGGGGAGGGGGCGGTCCGGACACGAACGATTGGGTGGGGGGGGGCGTATGGACGGTGTCAATGTAAGGAGCGGCGCGGGCGGCGAGCGCCTCCCCCCTTTTCCATCCCCACGTGCGCGGACTACCGTTCACCAGTCAGGATCCGCGGTCCGGCGCACCCCCGGTAGCACGTCTCGTCGTCCCCATCATGTCTGCGTCGTACGAACCCGTCCGGCCCAAGGAGCGCCTCTACCAGGAGATCGTCGACCACGTGCAGGCGCAGATCCTGTCGGCGGCGCTCAAGCCGGGCGACAGGATTCCCGCCGAGCGCGAACTGGCGCAGCACTTCGGGATGAGCCGCGCCGCGGTGCGCGAGGCGATCAAGTCGCTGGCGGAGAAGGGGCTGGTGGAGGTGCACGTGGGGCGGGGGACGTTCGTGGCGGCGCTGACCACCGACCACGTGGTGGAGTCGATGTCGCTCCTGCTGCGCGACGTGCGCAACACCCCCGAGCACCTGCAGGAAGCGCGCGAGATCCTCGAGGTCCCGATCGCGCGCCTGGCGGCGCTGCACCGGACGGGCGAGCACCTGGAGCGCCTGCGCGCGCTGATGCAGGTGATGGAGGCGCAGCGCCACATGTCGCGCGCCTTCATCGACGCCGACAGCGATTTCCATCACGAGCTGGCGCGGGCCACCGGCAATCCGGTGTTGGAGGTGGTGAGCCGCACCCTGCTCAGCATGCTCCGCTCGGAGCGCATCTTCATGGTGGGGTTCCGCGACGAGATCCCGGGGGCAATGGGCTCGCACGCGGCCATCATGGCGGCGGTGGAGCGCGGCGATGGCGACGGGGCGGCGGCGGCCATGGCGGGGCACCTCTCGCACGTCTCGAAGGTGCTGCGGTCGCTGCGGGGGCCGGCGCCGGTGACCGACGCGGCATCGCGTTAGGCAGCCGGCGGCGCCCCGGCGCCCACCCGGCCGGGGCGCCGCCCCGCACGGGCGCCCCCGCGCGAGGCTACGGCTTCTGCGCCTGCGCCATCGCGAATGCCAGGACGTCCGCGGTCTCGGCGATCAGCTTGTCGGTGGGACGGTAGCCGTGCGACCCCTGCGTCTCCACCCGGATCAGCACCGGGCGGTCGCACCCCTGCGCGCGTTGCAGCTCGGCGATGAACTTGAACGAGTGCGACGGGACGACCCGGTCGTCGTGGTCGGCGGTGGTGACGAGGGTGGCCGGGTAGCACGTCCCCGCCTTGATGTTGTGCAGCGGCGAGTACTTCAGCAGGTACGGAAAGGCGCCGGCGTCGTCGGCCGACCCGTACTCGGTGGCCCACGCCTGTCCGCCGGTGAACTTGTGGTAGCGCAGCATGTCGAGCACCCCCACCGCCGGGAGGGCGACGGCGAACAGGTCGGGGCGCTGCGTCATCGCCGCCCCCACCAGCAATCCCCCGTTGGACCCCCCTTCGATGACGAGGTGGCGCGGCGACGTGTACCGCTCGCGGACCAGGTGCTCGGCGACGGCGATGAAGTCGTCGAAAACGTTCTGCTTCTTCTCCTTCATCCCCGCCTGGTGCCACGCCTCGCCATACTCCGCGCCGCCGCGCAGCGACGCCGAGACGTAGACGCCCCCCAGGTCCATCCACGCCACGTTGGAGGGAGAGAAGGTGGGGGCGAGGGTCACGGCGAAGCCGCCGTAGGCGTAGAGGAGGGTGGGGTTGGTGCCGTCGAGGGCGATCCCCTTCCTGTGCGTGACGAAGAAGGGGACGCGCGTCCCGTCCCTGGAGGTGGCGAAGCGCTGCGTCGTCTGGTAGCGCGAGGGGTCGAAGCGGAGCGCCGGCGGGTCGAACGGCGTGCTGCGACGGGTGGCGACGTCGTAACGGAAGACGGTCGTGGGGTAGAGGGGGGAGGTGAAGGCGTAGTGGAAGGTGGCCCAGTCGCGTGAGGCACTGACCCCGGCCACCGTCCCGATCCCGGGGAGGGCGACCTTCCCCGCCGGCTTGCCGTCGAGCGTGTAGAGGGCCAGCTCTCCCTTGACGTCGACCAGGCGCGTGACGACGAGGTGCGTCTTGGTCAGCTGCACGTCGTCGATGGGGTGGGCCCCCTCGGCGATGACGGTGCGCCACCTGGCGCGCTCGGGGTTCGTGATGGAAACGGCGACGACCTTGCGCCTGGGGGCGCCCAGGTCGGTACGGAGGTAGGCGGTGGCGCCGTCGTTCCCGATCACGCTGTACTCGCCGTCGTCGGTATCGACGATGGCGGTGGCGCGCGCCGAGACGTCGGGCGCGGCGGGGTCGCGGAGGTCCACCACGTAGAGCCGGTTCTTCGTGTCGGCCCCCTTGGCCATGTAGATCCACAGGTAGCGCCCGTCCTCGCTCACCACGCCGGAGATGAACCAGGCGGGGAGGTCGGGGCGCTCGTAGACGAGGACGTCCTGCTCCTGCGGCGTCCCGATCCTATGGTAGTAGAGCTTCTGGTGCTCCAGGGCGGCGCTGAGCTTGTCGGCGTCGCTGCGCGCCGGGTAGCGCGAGTAGAAGAACCCCTTCCCGTCGCGCGTCCACGAGAGGGCGGAGAAGCGGACCCAGTGCAGCGTCTCCCCCAGGTCCTTCCCCGTGCGCACCTGGCGGATCCGCACATCCTGCCAGTCTGCTCCCCCCTCGCTGAGGGCGTAGGCGACGTGTCGTCCGTCGGGCGACGGCTCGAACTGCGAGAGGGCGATGGAGCCGTCGGGGGAGAGGGTATTGGGGTCGATGACGACCTTGGCGGGGGTGCGTGGCGACGAGCGGGCGAGGACGACGAACTGCTTCTGGAGCCCCGTGTTGCGACGGTAGAAGAGGACACCGTTGCGGAGTCGGGTGGGGAGGGTGATGCGCGGGTAGTTCCAGAGCGCGGTGAGGCGCTCCCTGAAGGCGTCGCGCTGGGGGAGCGAGGCGAGGTACTCCTCGGTCACGCGGTTCTGCGCGGCGATCCACTCGGCGGTCTCGGGGGCGTTGAGCGCTTCGAGCCAGCGGTACGGGTCGGCGACGCGTACGCCGTGCAGTGTCTCGGCGACGTCGGTGCGGCGGGTGGCGGGATATGCGATGGATTGTCCGGCGAGGGACATCGGCCAGGCGAGGAGGGGGAGGGCGCGGACGAGCAGGCGCAGGGGGAGCATGGGGCGCGACGTTCGACGGGGGAGGTGCATCAGCGCGGGCTCCTTGGGGTCCGTGGAGCGTCGAAGCTAGCCGCGCGCGGAAAGGCGCGGAAAGGGGATACCGCACACACGAGGGGGGAGTTCCCCGCCTTTGGCGCCGAGGTGCAATGCGCGAGACTTCTTGTCGCACAAACACTTACACCTTTCCCGACGCCATGCGAATCGCTCCCGCCGTCTACCACGCCGCGCCCGACTTTCTCACCCATCTCGCCACGGTGCAGAAGGACGCGGAGCTGTGGCACGCGGTGTACCGGACGGCACGCGTCCCCGAGGGATACGTCGAGCGCGCCCGAGCCATTCCGGGGAGGTGGAGCTTCCTCGCTCTTTCCGAGGACTGGTGCGGCGACAGCGTGAACACCCTCCCGCTCCTGGCTCGTTTGGTGGAGCAGGTACCGGGGTGGGAGCTGCGCGTCCTGGGGCGTGACGCCAATCCCGAGCTGATGGACAGCCACCTGACCGGGACGTCGCGATCCATCCCGGTCGTGATGGTCCTGGACGAGGAACTGGAGGAGATCGGGTGGTGGGGGCCGCGCCCGGGGCCGTTGCAGGAATGGTACCTGGCGCACGGCAAGGGGATGGACAAGGCGGAGCGCTACAAGCACGTGCGCACGTGGTACGCGCGTGACAGGGGGCAGACCTTCCTGGACGAGCTGCTGCGGATTGCCGAAGGGGCCACGGCGGAGCCCGGCGTGGCGTGAGGCGGCGCGCCGACGGCGAGGCGTCCGGACGGGCGAACAGGGGCTTGGCGGGGTGCCTCGTTGGGGGGAGACGAAGGGGCCGACGGGGAGTGCCAGGGGCGAGGCTGCGGGATTCGCGGACGGCGGGTGGACTCGGCAAGCGGGGGGACGTGCACTAGTTTTGTCGGTCGCCGCGCGCGCGTCGGCGCCGCGCGATCACCGCATATCGTTCTGAGGACGTCATGGCCGCTGGGCGCAAGGAAGCCAACTTCTCGCAGGGCTGGGGGATTGCCACGCTGATCACCGCGATGGCGGTGGGGGCGTTCGTGCTGGCGGGGGTGATCAAGCAGCGCACGTACATGCACCCGACCGACCCGATGGCGCCGAGCACGGCGCGCAAGGAGGTGCACGCCCCGGCAGGCGAGCACGCGGCCCCGGCGGCTGAGCCGGGAGCGGCGAAGCACTGAGCGGACGCCCTGGGTGTCGCCCTCCCGCGTGAGGGCGGCGGCTGTACGCGGCCGCTCGACACAGAGAGGGTGTTCAGGCGCCGCCTGACCGTGATGCTCCCGCCGCTTCGTTCGTGTCTTCCGCCATGGTCGCCGGCCCCGTGACGACCGCTGCGGCGCCGCGATCGACGCGGCGCGAGGTCACGGCCTCCACGCGCCGCATGGTGCGGCTCCTGGTGACCTCGGCGTGGTCGCTCCTCTGGCTCTTCATCATGGCGGCGATCGCCGTCCTCCTGTTCGTGCACCGGGGCGACGCCGAGGGGAGCGCGCGGCTGGCGAACGCCGAGATCGAGGCGCAGCTGCAACGCGGGGAGCGAGTGGAGCACCGGGTGGCGGTGATGCAGCGGCACTGGTGGGACTTCTACCGGGTGACGCACGGGGTGCTGGCGGCCACCGACCGGCGCCTGCTCTTCGTCGGGGTCCCGCCGGCGGCGCTCCTTCCCCGCGGCTTCGAGCCGCAGGAGTTCCTGGTGCGGAGCATCCCGTATGACCGCCCGGTGACGGTGCGCCTCGGGCCCGCCGACTTCGGGACGCGTCCGGCGTTGCGGCTGGCGGTGGGGGACGGGCGCGAGCGCTTCGCCTTCCTCCCCCTGGACCGCGCGCGCATGGACAGCGTGGTGGCGGTGCTGGAGCGGCGGCAGGCGGCGCTGCGGGCCGCGGCCGAGGCGGAGCGACGCGCCACCGAGGCCGCCATCGCGGCGTCGCGCCGTGCCATCCATCACCTCGTGCAGCGCGGCGAGTCGCTGGACCTCATCGCCCGTCGCTACGGCATCAGCGTGGACTCCATCATCAAGTGGAACGGCCTGACCTCCACCCGCATCACCGCCGGACGCCGCCTGCTGGTGAAGCCGGAGGCGCGCTGATGCGCGAGCACCGCCTCACCGTCGCGCGCACGGCGCGCGTGCAGGTCCTGGGCGATCCCGAGCAGGCGCGCGAGGTGTGGATCGTGATCCACGGCTTCGGGCAGCTGGCGTCGGAGTTCCTTGCCCCGTTCAAGGCCATCGCCACCCCGGAGCGCGCCATCGTCGCCCCCGAGGCGCTCAACCGCTTCTACAAGGAGAAGGCGGGGGCCACGCGGAGCGCCGATCGCCCCGTGGGGGCCACCTGGATGACCCGCGACTATCGCGACGCGGAGATCGCGGATTACGTGTCGTACCTCGACACCGTGGCGGCGCGCTTCGCGGGCGGGCGCGCGCTCACCGCGCTGGGGTTCTCGCAGGGGGTGGCGACGCTGATGCGGTGGGTGGCGCTGGGAGGGTCGCCGATGGCGCGGGTGATCGCCTGGGCGGGGGAGATTCCGGGCGACGTGGACCTCGCGGCGCACCGCGCGCGCTTCCCGGCGGCGGGGGTCGACCTGGTGCTGGGGACGAGCGACGAGTACCGCGCGTGGATCGACGCCGAGGCGATGCATGGGCGACTCGTTGCGGCCGGGCTCCCCTATCGCGTGCACGCCTTCGAGGGGGGGCACCGGCTGGACCGGGCGACGCTGGTGGCGCTGGCGGGGGGAGCGGGGAGCGGCGGCGCCTGATCTTCAGGCGCCCCGCAGGTCGGGCGCCTAACGCCGGTCGCGGGTGCGGCACCTGCGGGGGGTGGCATGCCGGGCCCCGGCGGGGGGTGCACGCCACGCCGGGCCCCGATCCGCGGCGTTCACTTGCCCCGTCCGCGCCACCGCTCGATGTCGCGCCGTTCCTTCTTGCTGGGGCGCCCCTGGTCGCGGAAGGCGCTGGGGCCGATGGCCCGCATCTGGTCGGCCAGCGCCTCGCGCGCCTTGCTCGAGGCCTCGGTTTCCTGGTAGAGCGTGGCGGCGACGGTCGCCGAGCCACGCTGCTCGGCGGTGGCGGTCACGCGGACGACGTGCTCGAACGGGGGGCGCCGGACGCGGATCGTGTCGCCCGCCTGCACGAGCCTGGCGCGCTTGGCGCGCTCGCCGTTCACCTCGATGCGCCCGGTGTCGATGGCCTCGGCGGCCAGGGCGCGGGTCTTGAAGAAGCGTGCGGCCCACAGCCACTTGTCGAGCCGGACCTTGCCGGCGCCTGCGCCGTCCGTCATCGTGATCGCTTCCGATAGTTAGGGGTGCCGAGTGCCGGCGTGTTGGGTCGGGGAATCGCCCGGTCGTCGCGCCTCCCGGCCGCCGGGGCCGCGGTCATCCCGGCTGCGGCCGTCAGAGCTCCCGGTCGAGGACGCGGCGGAGCGTGGCCTCGTCGATGTTGGCGCCGCTGATGATGATTCCCACCGTCTGCCCCGCCAGCTGCGGCGCGAGCCTGGCCAGCCCGGCGTAGCCGCCGGCTCCGGCCCCCTCGACGAGGGTGTGCGTGGTGCGCAGCAGGGTGCGGAGCGCCTCGGCGATCTCGGTGTCGGTGACGGTGACGAAGCCGGCCAGCCCCGCCTGGAGCGTGGGGAAGGTGAGGTCGTAGGCGCCGCGGGTGGCGAGGCCGTCGGCGAAGGTGTCGGCGCGGTCGGTGGTGAGGCGCTGGCCGGCGTGCCAGGAGTCGTGGCACGCCGAGGCGCCGGCGGCCTGCACCGCGTAGACGCGGGTGCCGGGGGAGAGGGAGCGCGCGATGGTGAGCGCCCCCACCGCCTGCGACCCGCCCCCCACCACGACCACCATGGCGTCCAGCTGCACGGGGGCCTCGAAGGTCTCGAGGGAGAGCGTGGCGGCGCCGGCCAGGACCGCGCGGTCGTTGGTGGAGTGGGCCAGGGTGGCGCCTTCGCGCTCCATGAGGCGCTGGGCCACCTGCACCGACTCGTCGTAGTCGCGCCCCTCCTCGATGACGCGCGCGCCTAACGCGCGCATCCCGGCGTTCTTGTCGGGGTTGTTGCCGACGGGGACGCAGATGGTCGCCTTGACGCCGAAGGCGCGGGCGGCGTAGGCGATCCCGAGGCCGTGGTTGCCGCGGGTTGCCGCCACCACCCCGCGCCGGCGCTGTGCCTCGTCCAGCGCCGTCATGAACGAGAGCCCGTTGCGCACCTTGAACGACCCGGTGGGGTTGAAGTTCTCGTGCTTGACGTGGACGGTGATCCCGTGCCCGGTCGCCTCGTCGAGGAGGGGGTGGTTGTACAACGGCGACGGCGCCATGTAGGGGGCGATGCGCGCGCGCGCGGCGCGGACGTCGTCGATCGTGATCGGCCAGGGGGAGCTCATGCGAGGCGGTGTGCGGTGTGCGGCGTTCGGCGTGCGGCGTGCGGCGTGCGAAGGGGTGTCGGTACCCCGGTGTACCCTCCCCGCGAAAGCTAGCGGATGGCCCCTCGGCCATGAAACATCGCCGCGCTGGTCGGCGTACCACACGGGCAAGTGATGCGTGCGCGGCACAAGTCCAATTCCAACAGTGGTACGAGGTTCGTATGAGCTCGGCGCGTGCGGTGGTGAAGGCGACGAAGGCGACGAAGGCGACGAAGGCGACGAAGGCGACGAAGGCGACGAAGGCGATGAAGGCGATGAAGTCGATGAATGCGATGACGGCCGCGGCGATGGCGGCGATGACCATGCTGACGGCGGCCGCCGATGCGCAGGTCTTCCAGGTGGGGCGCGAGCGTGCGGCGGGTGCCGCCGGCCCGCGCCGCTCCCCCGTGTACGCCGGGGCGTCGTTCACCTATGCCGTGCCGCAGGGCGACTTCCGCGACAACGTGAAGCAGGGCTTCGGGGTGGACGGCAACGTGCACTACAAGCTCGACCGGCAGGGGATCTTCTCCCTGGGGGGCGAGCTGGGCTTCCTGGGGTATGGGCGCGAGACCAAGCGCGTCCCACTGAGCTCCACCATCGGGCGCGTGAACGTCGACATGACGACGTCGAACAACATCTTCTGGATGGGGGTCGGGCCGCAGCTCACTGTACCCTCGGGCCCGATCCGCCCGTACGTGAACGCGACCGCGGGGTTCTCCGTCTTCTGGACCGAGTCGAGCGTGGAGGGGTCGTGGGACAACGAGCCGTTCGCCAAGTCGACCAACTACGATGACGCTACCTTCGCCTGGACGGGGGGAGGGGGATTCCTGATCCCGATCGGGGCGTCGCGGCAGGGGGCGCTCGACATCGGGGTGCGCTATCACGGCAACGGGAACGTGCGCTACCTGCGGCGAGGGGACATCATCGACCTCCCCGGGGGAGAGATCCAGCTGCGGGTGAACGAGGGGGAGACGCCGCTCCTGTCGTGGCGCGTCGGCTTCCGCTGGGGGTTGTTCTAGCCGCGGCGGGGGGGCGCCGGACACTTCGCGCGACCATGGTTGAGGCCCCCCGGTGCGCGCCGTAGCATTGTGGCCATGCGCAAGCGCGGCGGCCGGCCGGTCATCCGCATCAATGGCGGCCTCGCGGCCGTGCTCTCCCTCGCCGTCGGCTTCGCCATCGGCGCGGTGGCCGCCGCCTCGTCTCCCGGCGTCGCGTCGGTGCTCCTGGCGGTGAGCGAGCCGGTGGGGACGATGTGGGTGAACGCGATCCGCATGACCGTCGTCCCGCTGGTGGTGGCGCTCCTGGTGACGGGGATCGCCTCGATGCGCGACCTGCGGGCGGTGGGGCGGCTGGGGGGGAGCGCGCTGGCCCTCTTCATCGCCCTCCTGGCCGGGGTGGCGCTGTTCACCGCCCTGGCCGCCCCTCCGCTGTACGACCGTCTGGTGGTCGATCCCGCCTCGGCGGCGGCCCTGCGCGAGCGTGCAGCTGGCGGGGCGGGGATGGTGCCGCCGCTCCCCGGCTTCGCGGCGTGGCTCACGTCGCTCGTCCCGGTGAACCCGGTGGCCGCGGCGGCGGAGGGGGCGATGCTCCCCCTCATCGTCTTCACCGTCGCCTTCGCCCTGGCCATCTCGCGCCTCCCCGACGCCACGCGCGACGTGGTGCTGGGGGTCTTTCGCGCCGTCGCCGACGCCATGCTGGTCCTGGTGCGGGCGGTGCTCTGGCTCTCCGCGTTAGGCATCCTGGCCCTGGCCATCACCCTCGGCGCCAGGCTCGGCGTCTCCGGGGCGGGGGCCATCGGCTTCTACCTCGTCACCCACGCCGCCCTCCTGGTGGCCGCCACCGCCCTCCTCTACCCGGTGGCCGTGCTCGTCGGCGGCGTGCCGCCGGGGCGCTTCGCCCGCGCGGCGCTCCCCGCGCAGGTGGTGGCGATGGGGACGCGCTCGTCGCTGGCGGCGCTCCCCGCCATGCTCGACGCCGCCGAACAGCGCTTGCAGCTGCGGAGGGAGGTCTCGGGCTTCGCGTTGCCCCTGGCGGTGTCGACCTTCCGGCTCAACCTGGCGGTGTCGTGGATCGTCGGCGGGCTCTTCATCGCCAGGCTGTATGGCGTCCCCTTCGGCCTCTCGTCGCTGGCCACCTTCGGCGTCGCCGCCGTCCTGATGTCGTTCTCGGTGCCGGGCATTCCCTCGGGGTCGCTGTTCATCATCGCCCCGCTCTTCCCCACCGTGGGGCTCCCGGTGGAGGGGGTGGGGATCCTGATCGCCCTCGACGCCGTCCCCGACATCTTCAAGACCACGCTCAACGTGACGGGGCACATGACGTCGGCGGCCGTGCTGGCCCGGCGCGCCCGGGGGGACGGCGGATGAGCCTCGAGTCGACGGGCGGGAGCGTGCTCCGCATCGCGGCGCTGGCTGGCGTGGCCGCCGCGGCCGTCGCCCTCCTCTGGCTCGCCCTCGTCGCCCCCAGGGTCCCTGGCGCCAACCGCACCTGGACCCCCGAACACCGGCGCCTGGCGCGGGCGGAGTTCCACGGCGGCTCGCTCGTCACCATCCACGACCTGCGCGACTTCGCGTACACCTCCGCGAACGACTTCGCCGAGCGATACCTGGAGCGGACGTACGACCTGGGCGAGATCGAGAGCGCCTGGTTCGTCCTCACGCCGTTCTTCTCGGCGTGGCGGGGGCCGGCGCACGCCTTCGTGTCGTTCGGGTTCAGCGACGGCGAGTACGTCGCCATCTCGGTGGAGGCGCGGCGCGAGGTCGGGGAGACGTACGGCTTCGTGGCCGGCGCGCTGCGACGGTTCGAGCTGGCCTACATCGTCGGCACCGAGCACGACCTCATCGGCAGGCGGGCGCTGTACGACGGCGACGATGTCCTGCTCTACCCCATCGGGGCGCCGCGCGAGCGCGTGCGGCAGATGTTCGTGGAGATGCTGCAGCGGGCCAACGCGCTGCAGGAGCACCCGGAGTTCTACCACACCCTCACCAGCAACTGCACCTCGAACCTGGTGGATCACGTGAACCGCATGATCCCCGGACGCATCCCGTCGAGCCTCAAGACCATCCTCCCGGGCTACACCGACGAGATCGCGCACTCGCTGGGGCTCATCGACGCGCGCGGATCGCTGGACGAGCTCCGCGCGCGCTTCCGCATCAACGACCGCGCACGCGCCGCGCGGCCGGGCGACGACTTCTCGGCGGCGATCCGCGCGGGGGCCGCTCGCCCCGCCCGCCGCGCTGACAAACCATCGGAAGCAACCGTTCCCTCACCGCAACAGGACCGCACGCCATGATCCACCCGCCGGCTTCGCTCGTTCGCGCGCGCACCGCCCTCCTCGCCCTCGCCGTCCTCGCCGCCCTGCCGGCACCGGCGCGGGCGCAGCATCCCTCGTCGCTGTTCGGCGAGCTGCGGTGGCGCCACATCGGGCCGTTCCGTGCCGGGCGCACGAAGGCGGCCACCGGGGTGCGGCAGCAGCCCAACACCTTCTACATCGGCGCGGTGAACGGCGGGGTGTGGAAGACGACCGACTTCGGGCGCACGTGGACCCCGATCTTCGACGGGCAGCCGAGCGGATCGGTCGGGGCCATCGCGGTGGCGCCGAGCGACCCGGACGTCATCTACGTGGGGAGCGGCGAGGGGCTCCAGCGCCCCGACCTCTCCACCGGCGACGGGGTCTACAAGACCACCGATGGCGGGAAGACGTGGGCGCGGCTGGGGTTGCGCGACGGCCAGCAGATCCCCCAGATCGTGGTCGACCCGGGGAATCCCGACCGCCTCTTCGTGGCCGTGCTGGGGCACCCCTACGGGCCTAACGAGGAGCGCGGGGTGTTTCGCTCGCTCGACGGGGGGAGGACGTTCCGCAAGGTGCTGGGGAAGGACGAGAACACCGGGGCCATCGACGTGGTGATGGCGCCCGACGACCCCAACACGCTGTATGCCGCGCTGTGGGAGTCGCGACAGGGGCCGTGGGAGAACGGGGTGTGGCAGGGAGAGGGGACTGGGCTCTTCAAGACCACCGACGGCGGGGAGAGCTGGACCCCCATCATGAAGGGGCTCCCCACCCCCGCCGAGGGGCTGGGGCGCATCGGGATCGCGATCGCGCCGAGCCGGCCGAGCCGCCTCTTCATCACCATCGACGCGGGGGAGCGCAGCGGGATCTACCGCTCCGACGACGCGGGGGCCTCGTGGGCCAGGACGTCGAGCGACGAGCGGGTGCACAACCGCGGCTCGGACTTCGCCGAGGTCAAGGTGGACCCGAAGAACCCCGACGTGGTGTACAGCGGGAGCATCGTGACCTGGAAGTCGACCGACGCCGGGGTGACGTGGAAGATGATTCGCGGTGCACCTGGCGGTGACGACTACCACCGCATCTGGATCAACCCGGACAACCCGGACATCATCCTCATCGCCGCCGACCAGGGGGCCATCATCACCGTCAACGGCGGCGCGAGCTGGAGCTCGTGGTACAACCAGCCCACGGCGCAGTTCTACCACGTCACCACCGACAACTCGTGGCCCTACCGGGTGTGCGGCGGGCAGCAGGAGTCGGGGTCGGCGTGCGTGCTGAGCCGCGGGAACGACGGGCAGATCACGTATCGCGAGTGGCGCCCGGTGGGGGTGGAGGAGTACGGCTACGTGGCGCCCGACCCGCTCGACCCGAACATCATGTACGGCGGGAAGGTCTCGAAGTTCGACTACCGCACCGGGCAGACGCAGAACGTGGCCCCCAGGCCGTTCCGCGACGCCAACTACCGGATGCTGCGCACCGCGCCGATCCTCTTCGCCCCCACCAACCCGCGCAAGCTCTACTTCGGGGCCAACACCATCTGGCAGACGACCGACGGGGGGAACCACTGGACCGAGATCTCCCCCGACCTCACGCGCAAGGACTCGATCGTCCCGCCCAACGTGGGGAAGTATGCGAATGAGCCGAGCGCACGGGCGCGCCACCCGGGGGTGGTGTACACCATCGCCCCGAGCTACCGCCGCGAGAACGTGATCTGGGCGGGGTCGGACGATGGGCTCATCCACGTCACCATGAACGGAGGGCGCAGCTGGCGCAACGTCACGCCGCCGGAGCTCGTCCCGTGGGCCAAGGTCTCCCTCATGGACGCGGGGCACTTCGACACGCTCACCGCCTACGCGGCGATCAATACCCTCCGCCTGGACGACCTGCGCCCGCACATCTTCCGCACGCACGACGGCGGGAAGAGCTGGACGCGGATCGTGACGGGGATCGACAGCGGGGCGACGATCAACGTGGTGCGCGAGGACCCGAAGCGGCGGGGGCTCCTCTTTGCCGGGAGCGAGACCAAGGTCTGGGTCTCGTTCGACGACGGCGACCACTGGGTGTCGCTGCAGGTGAACATGCCGGCGACGTCGATCCGCGACCTCGTCATCAAGGACGACGACCTGGTGGTGGCAACGCACGGGCGCGGCTTCTGGATCCTGGACGACATCTCGCCGCTGCGCGAGATGGCGTCGAACCCGACGGCGAAGGCGGCGCACCTCTTCAGGCCGGCGCTGGCGACGCGGGTGCGCTACTCGATGTACACCGACACGCCGCTTCCCCCTGACGAGCCGCGCGCCGAGAACCCCCCGGACGGGGCGGTGCTGCACTACTGGCTCGGGGGGACGGCCGGCACGCTCACGCTCGAGATCCTCGACTCGGCGGGGACGGTGGTGCGGCGGTATGAGAAGGGGGTCAATCCCGATCCCGACCCGCGCGCCGAGGGGCACTGGCCCGACTGGTGGATCCGCCCGTCGCCGGTGTTGAGCCCCGAGCCCGGGCTGCATCGCTTCGTCTGGGACATCCGGCACCCGCGCCCGAGGGCGCTCGCCTTCTCGTACCCCATCTCGGCGATCCCCGGGCAGACCGTCCCGGAGCCGCTGGGGCCGTTCGTGCTCCCCGGGCGCTACACCGTGCGGCTGACGGTGGACGGGGCGGTGCTGACGCAGCCGCTCACCGTGCGGATGGACCCGCGGGTGCGGACGCCGGCGGCGGGGATCCGGGCGCAGCACGCGCTGGCCGTGCGGTTGCACGTGGGGGTGGACCGGGCGGCGGGGGGGCTGGACCGGGTGCGCCAGCTGCAAGGCGCGCCGGCCGGCCTGGACGCGGCGCTGCGCCGCCTGAGCGGGCGGCTCACGCAGCTCCTGGACATGGTGGATGGCGCCGACTACGCCCCCACCACGCAGGTGCGCGCGGCGGCCGACGCGACGCTCCGGGAGCTGGAGGGGGCGCTGGCGCGGGTGCGGTAGCGGGCGCGCGTGCGGTAGCGGGCGCGGGTGCGGTAGCGGGCGCTGGTGCGGCAGCGGGGGCGGGTGGCGTCTGGCGGACGCCTGGGGGGAACGTCGATATCGCCCGCGGGCGCGCGGCGCCGATGCCTGGTGCCTAACGCCGGCTCCACGGGGGGCGCGCCCGCACCACCTTGCGGTACACCGGGCACGACTCGACGTGCGCCCCCGCGAGGTAGCCGGTGCTGAGCAGGAACTCGTTCACGATCTCGCCCCCGGTGAAGGTGAACGTCTGCTTGAAGAGCTTCTGCCACCCGGCGCGGTCCAGCGGGTGGTGGGCGTCGAGCCAGGCGGCAAACGACCCGTGCGACGCCTGCAACCGCTGCACGCGCCTCGCGTTCTCGATCGCCGCCTTCACCTTGAGCCGATTGCGGATGATCCCGGCATCGGCCAGGAGGCGCGCCTCGTCACGGGCGGTGTAGCGCGCGACGCGCGCGATCTCGAAGCCGTGATAGGCGCGCGTGAAGTGCTCGCGCTTCCTGAGGATGGTGAGCCACGAGAGTCCCGCCTGGTTGATCTCGAGGATCAACCGCTCGAAGAGGCGGTCGTCGTCGGCAATGGGGAAGCCGTACTCGGTGTCGTGATACGGCCCATGATACTCGTGGCCGCGGGCGACTTCGCAGTAGGTCGTCATCCCCGGATTCTAGCGCCGTCGCCACCATTGACAACGCGGGCACCCGGGTGCGGGCGGAGCCGGCGCCCCCGGGGCGTGTGCCGAGCGCCGCGCGACGTTGCACGGCGCTCCGCACCTCGCGCCATCCTACGACTCCAGCTGGTAGATCTCGCGGCGCCCGCTGGCGATGAGGTCGTGGTACCCCGCCATCGCCGCCTGGAACTCCGGCAGCTCCATCGACTTCCGCGTCTGCTGCGTGTACTCCTCGAGGCTCGCCACCTCGAACTCCGCCACCACCGTCCAGTACCGCTCGGCGCTGACGTCGGTCATGACGCGCATGCGCGCAAACCCGAGTTTGTCCGTCAGCCGCGCCAGCGCCTTGAACTTCTCCACCATCGGGCGCGCCTTGCCGGGCTGGCAGTACATGATGTCGCGGATCAGGAACATGAGCTCCTCCGTCGTACGAGGGGAGAGGATGCTGCGGGGAGCCTGTGAATCTCTGGCGACCGTGGCCAGCGTCAAGCGACGTCATGCGGTGGGCGCGGCCGGTGCGAGAGGTGCGGGAGGTGCGGGAGGTGCGCGCCTCGGCGAGCTGCCCCCCCTCACTCCCAGTCGCGCGTGCGCCGCCGCGACTTCTTCTCCGATGCGCGCCGCTTGGTATCGAGGCGCTGCTCCCTGGCGGCCCGCGTCGGACGGGTCGCCTTGCGCTTGCGCGGGACGATGAGCGCCCGCCTGACGAGCTCGGCCAATCGCCCCTCCGCCAGCTCGCGGTTCTGCCGCTGGCTCCGCGTGTCGCTGGCCACCACGCGCACGCGCCCCTCGGCGTCGAGCCTCCCCGCCAGCTTGTCCAGCACCCGGGCCCGCTCGGCGTCGTCGAGCGCCCGTGACGTCCCCGGGCTCCACAGGACCTCCACCCGCGTGGAGGAGGTGTTGACGTGCTGCCCGCCGGCCCCCCCGGCGCGGGAGGTGCGGGCCGACAGCTCTGCGCGCGGGATCACGTGCCGCGCGTCGACGACCAGGTCGTCGTCAGCCGGCGGCCGGGGCACGATGCACCCGCACGGCGGCAACGCGCCGTTTGTCCATGGCGATGACCTCCAGCTCCCCACCGGGATACGGGACGCGATCGCCCAGCTGTGGCACCCGTCCCAGCCGCCCGAACACGTACCCCCCGAGCGTCGTCCACTCCCCCTCGGGGACGGGGAGGCGATGGTCCGATCGCACGTCGACGAGCGACATCGACCCCGACAGCTCGAGGATGCCGTCGACCTCGACCACGTCGCGCGTCGCCAGGTCGTACTCGTCGGCGATGTCGCCGATGACCTCCTCGACGAGGTCTTCCAGCGTGACGAGCCCCGCCGTCCCGCCGAACTCGTCGAGCACGATGGCCATCTGCGCCCGCGTGCGGCGCAGGTCGTCGAGCACGCGCTCGGCGGAGCGTGAAGCGGGAACGAAGAACGGCTCGCGCAGGATGGCGCGCAGCGAGAATGGCGTCTCGCCCTCACGCAGCCAGAAGTCCTTGGCGACGAAGACGCCGACGATGTCGTCGGGCGACTCGTCGTAGACCGGGTAGCGCGAGTAGCGCTCGCGGCGCAGCACTTCGTTGACGGCCGCCTCGTCGTCGTCGACGTGGAGGGCGACGATCTCGGTGCGCGGGCGCATGACGTCGTGCACGCGCTTGGCGGAGAAGTCGAAGATCCCGGCCAGCATCGCCGAGTCGGTCTCGTTGAGCGTCCCGGCGCCGCGCGCCTGCATCACCAGGAGGCGCAACTCCTCGGGGGAGTGGGCGTGGTGCGCCTCGGACATCGGGCGGATTCCCACCAGGCGCAGGAGCCAGGAGGCCGTCCCGTTCAGCACCCAGATGAACGGCGACATCGCCCGCGAGAAGGCCATCAGCGGGAGGGCCACGAGCCCGCTGACCTTTTCGGGCATGACGAGGGCCACCGACTTGGGGGCGAGCTCGCCGAGGACGATGTGGAGGAAGGTGATGATGACGAACGCGGTGATGGTCCCGGCGGCGGAATGGGCCATCCCCACGGGGACCGCGATCCCGAACTGGGCCAGTGCGCGGTCCACGACCACGGCGAGCGCCGGTTCGCCGATCCACCCCAACGCGAGCGAGGCGAGGGTGATGCCGAGCTGCGTCCCCGAGATGTAGCGATCGAGGTCGGCGATGGCCGCCTGGGCGCGGCGGGCGCCGCGATCGCCGCGGTCCGCCATCTCGGCCAGCTTGCTGCGCCTGGCCCCCACCAGGGCGAACTCCGCCATCACGAAGAAGCCGTTGAGGAGGACGAGGACGATGACCGCCGAGAGGCGGCCGCCGAGGGAGGAGAGGGAGAGGGGTTCCACGCGATGAATCGGGGAGTGGACGGGCGCCGGGGTGCGGGCCCGGGACGGGCCCGCCGGCGCGTGCCGCCTAACGCTGCTGGCAGGCCCCGGCGGCAACGCGCGAGCGCACCACCGCGGGCGACGGGAGGGAATCGCGCGCCGGCGCGCGGAAGACCGCGAGGTACTCGTCGTCGCCGGTCTCCATGCTCCGGACGAAGCCATAGCCCACCACCCCGAGCTCGCAGCGGAGGAGCCACGGCGGAGTCCCGTGCTGGTCGGTGGGGAACGACGTATCGAGGATCGCGACCCTGGCCCCCGGCTTGAGCGAGCGCGCCAGGTTCCAGAGGAGGGCGTAGGGGTCGGTGACCTCGTGGTACATGTGAATCATGATGGCGGCGTCGAGCGAGTCGGGGGGGAGGCGCGGGTCGTGTGGATCGCCCCGCACCACCGTCACGTTCGTGAGGCCGGCCTCTCGCACGCGCTTCGCCAGGAGGTCGAGGTATTCGGGGACGATGTCCTGTCCGTACACGTGCCCGGTCGCCCCCACCCGCTGCGACATGCGGAGCACGTAATATCCGTCGCCCGCGCCCACGTCGGCCACGCGCATGCCCGGGGCGAGCCCCAGGGCGTCCATGACGGTCTCCGCCTCGTGGGCGGCGTCGCGGGCGATCTCGTCGGTCCAGCGGGGGGCAACGATCTGGGAGAAGCGGCGCGACGGGGCGGGGAACGAGTCGGCCGAGAGTCCCCGAGCGTAGGCGGTCCATGGCGAGTCGGCCGGTTGGCGCTGCGCGGGCGGCTCGCCCTCCCCGCCCTTCGCTCCCCCCTCGGCGACCCCCTTCCCGGCACCGCACCCGGCCAGCGCCATCCCCCCCAGGACGAGCGCGAGCGCAAGCGAGGGGGTGGACACGGAGGCGATCGATCGGGAGAGGCGGGGGAGCAAGGGGCGAATTGGGCGCTGGCGGGGGCGAGGCGGGGGCTCGACAGGGTTCGCCGACAGGGTTCGCCGACGGGGTCCCCGACGGGGTCGCCGACAGGGTACGCCGACAGGGGCGGCGGCCCCGGACCCCAGTCAAGCCTAACCGAAGCGCGGCGTTTCGCTATTCCCCCAAGGCCAAGCCGGGAAACGCGTTCCGTGGCGAGTCGTCAAGGGAGTGGCACTTTGCCAGTGTGCAGGCGGTCCAACCCCCGTTGCAGGATGCAATGCCCCCAGAACCCGTCCCGGCGTGAACGCACTCGCTCCCGACGCATCCCGTTCCTTCATTGAGCCGCGGCGCCTGCTGCGGTCCATCTATGTGGGACGTCTGGTGCTGTCGACGGCGATCTACCTCGCGGCGGTCTTCGCCTGGCGCGATGCGGAGCGCAGCTCGACGCTGGTCGCCTCGCTCCTGATGACGGGGGCGATGGTCTTCACGGCCGGGGCAGCGCTGTACAGCGAGAACCGGGGGAGGCGCTTGGGGGCGGTCTTCCTGTCGCTGCAGTCGCTGTTCGACCTGGTCCTGGTGACGGCCATCGTCCACGTGACGGGGGGAGGGGCGTCGCAGTTCGCGGCGCTGTTCATCCTGGTGATCGCGACCTCGGCGGTGCTGCTGACGCCGAGCGGGGCGTTCGTCGCGGCGGCGCTGGCGTGCCTCCTCTACTTCGGCGACATCATCCTCCTGTCGGACGCCCCGCTGGACCTGGGGGTGTGGCTGCAGCTGGTCGTCTTCGCGGTGGTGGCGCTGTCGTCGTGGTACATCGCGGCCAGGCTGCGCGAGGCGCGGGCGGGGACGGAGGAGCTGGCGGCGGAGCTGGTGAAGGTTCGCCTCGAGGCGAGCGACATCCTGCGCAACATCCGCAGCGGGATCATCACCATCGATGCGCAGGGCACGCTGCTGTACGCCAATCCCAGCGCCAGCGCGCTGCTCGGGATCGCGCTCGACGAGCAGGTGGGGCGCCCGATCGTCGGGCGCATCGCGCCGGTGTCGCCGTCGCTGGCGCGGGCGATGGAGCGGGCGGCGGCCACCGGGGTGCGGACGGCGCGGGCCGAGGGGGAGGTGCAGCTGGCGGGGCGCACCTTTCCCATCGGGCTCAACACGACGGTCACCGTGCCGAGCGGTGGCGAGGGGAACGGGGGGGGAGGGGGGACGGCGACGGTCATCTTCCAGGACATTTCCGACCAGAAGCGGCTCGACACGCTGCACATGCGCGCCGAGCGGCTGGAGGCGGTGGCCGAGCTGAGCGCGTCGTTGGCGCACGAGATCAAGAACCCGCTGGCGTCGATCCGATCGGCGGTGGAGCAGCTGGGGCGCTCGCCGCGGGCCACCGACGACGAGCGGTCGCTCTCGTCGCTGATCGTGCGCGAGTCGGACCGCCTGTCGCGGCTGCTGAGCGAGTTCCTGGATTTCGCGCGGGTGCGGGTGACGCGCATCGGGCCGGTGGACCTGGCCGCGGTGGCGCGCGACGCGGCGTCGCTGGTGGCGGCGCACCCGGACCGCCCGGAGGGGGTGCAGGTGCAATGCGAGGTGGGGAGCGGGAGCGTGGTGGTGGAGGGGGACGAGGACCTGCTGCATCGGGCCGTCTTCAACCTGGCGCTGAACGCGGTGCAGGCGTCGACGCGCGCGGGGACGGTGCGCGTGGAGCTGGCGCCGCTCACCTCCGACGATGCGCCGGCGGGGGTCTCGTTCGACGAGGGGGGGGTGGCGCTGCGCGTCTCCGACGAGGGGGAGGGGATCCCCGCGGAGGTCCGCGACCGCCTGTTCGATCCGTTCTTCACGACCAAGCCCGGCGGGAGCGGGCTGGGGTTGAGCGTGGTGCACCGGGCCATCGAGTCGCACCGCGGGTTCGTCTTCGTCGACAGCGACTCGCGCGGGACGCGCGTGACTGTCCTCCTTCCCACGTCCCAGGCCGAAGCGGGAGTGACATCGTGACCGAACGCGCCTCCAGTGGTCCCAGCGTCCTCGTCATCGACGACGAGCCGGGGATCCTCGAATCGCTGCGCATCCTCCTCAAGAACGAGGGGTTCACCCCGCACGTCGCGTTAGGCGGGCGGCAGGGGCTGGAGCAGATCGCGACGCTGGCCCCCGACGTCGTGCTGAGCGACATCCGCATGCCGGCGGTGGGAGGGCTGGAGATCCTCGGCGCCGCGCGCCAGAAGGACCCCGACCTTCCGGTGATCCTGATGACGGCGCAGGCCACCCTGCAGTCGGCGATGCAGGCGGTGAACGAGGGGGCGTTCTACTACATCCAGAAGCCGTTCCGCAACGACGAGCTGCTGGCGATCCTGCGGCGGGCCACCGAGCACCGCACGCTGCGCGTCGAGAACAAGGTGCTGAAGCAGGAGATCAAGCGCCGGGACAAGACGGGGGGAGCGCGCCCGGTGGGGAAGAGCCGGGCGTGGACGGAGGTGTTGCGCCTGGCGGAGACCGTCGCGCCGACCGACTCGACGGTCCTCATCCAGGGCGAGTCGGGGACGGGGAAGGAGGTCATCGCGCGCTACATCCACGACCTGTCGCAGCGCGCCGACGGCGCCTTCCTGTCGATCAACTGCGGCGCCCTCCCCGAGAGCCTGCTGGAGAGCGAGCTGTTCGGCCACGTGAAGGGGTCGTTCACCGGCGCGGTGCGCGACAAGACGGGGCTCTTCGCCTCGGCCGAGAAGGGGACCTTCTTCCTCGACGAGATCGGCGAGACGACGCCGGCCACGCAGGTCAAGCTCCTGCGCGTGCTGCAGCAGCGGCAGATCATCCCGGTGGGGGCCACCGAGCCGGTGGCGATCAACACGCGCCTGCTGGCGGCGACGAACCGTGACCTGGAGGACGAGATCCGGCGCGGGACCTTCCGTCGCGACCTGTACTATCGCCTGAACGTCATCGCGATCCACCTCCCGCCGCTGCGCGAGCGCCGCGACGACATCCCGCTCCTGGTGGAGACCTTCCTGCAGCGCGCGGCGCGGCAGCGCGAGCAGGGGGCCAAGCAGCTGAGCGAGGCGGCGCTGGAGCTGGTGATGCGCTACAACTGGCCGGGGAACGTGCGCGAGCTGGAGAACGCCCTCGAGCGGGCGTGGATCCTCTCCGACGGGGCCACCATCGAGGCCTCGGCGCTCCCCGAGAAGCTGACCACGCACACGCCGGAGCGCCTGGTGGACGAGCGGGCGACGCCGAACCCGCCGCTCGACGTGATCGAGCGGGCGTACATCCTGTGGGTCCTGCAGTCGGAGGGGGGGAACAAGACGCGGGCCGCCGAGTCGTTAGGCATCGACCCCTCCACGCTGCACCGCAAGCTGCAGCGCTTCGGGGCCGAGAATTGAGCGGGGGCGAGGTGATCCGGGAGGCGGGGCCGCGCACCGCCGACGGGAGCGAGGCGCGGTCGCTCCCGCTGGCGCGCTTGGCGCCGTGGCTGCTGGCGCTGGCCGCCTTCGGCGCCGCGGTCTCGGCCATCGGGGCGTGGCCCGTCGGCGTCTTCCAGGACGACGGGATCTACGTCGTCCTGGCCAAGTCGCTGGCGACCGGCGAGGGGTACCGCTACCTCAACCTCCCGGGGGCGCCGGCGGCGACGCACTATCCGCCGCTGTACCCGGCGTTCCTGGCGCTCCTGTGGAAGCTGGACCCGGCGTTTCCGCAGAACGTGACACTCTTCAAGTTCGCCAACGCGATGTTCCTGGGCGGGGCGGCGGCGCTGTTCCACGCCTTCGCCCGCCAGCGGTTGCAGCTGGGGCCCCTGGCGGCGGCGCTGTCGGTGGGGGCGTTCACCGCCTGTGCGCCGGTGGTCCTCCTGACGGTGATGGTGCTCTCGGAGCCGATGTTCCTCTGCGGGCTCGGGGCGACACTCATCGCCTGCGACCGGGCGGCGGCGAGCGGCCGCCCGCGCGACGCCGCCCTGGCCGGGGGGGCCGCCGCCCTCCTCTCGATGGTGCGGACGTTAGGCATCCTCGTCGTCCCGGCCACCGTGCTGGTGATGGCCTGGCGCCGCCAGTGGCGCGCGGCGTTCGCCCTGGGGGGGGTGGCGGTGGCGCTGTCGATCCCCTGGCAACTGTGGGTCGGGGCGCACGCGCTCGAGGTCCCCCACGTCTTCCTGGGGAAGTACGGGTCGTACGCGGGGTGGCTGGCCGACGCCGTGCGCACCGATGGCCTCGTCTTCCTGCGCGACGTGGCGTGGGCCAACCTCAAGAGCCTGGTGGCGCAGGGGTGGGCGTCCACCGCCACCGACACGCTCAACGTGTACGTGCGCAATGCGACCTCCATCGCGCTCGCCTTCTTCTTCGGCCTGGGGCTGGGGGCGATGTGGCGCCGCGCGCCGGCCGTGGCGCTCTTCCTCCTGTTGTACCTGGCGGTCGTGGTGATCTGGCCCTTCGCCCCGGCGCGCTTCACGTGGGGGGTGTGGCCGCTGATCGGCCTGGTGTTCGCCCTGGCGGCGGTGACGGTGTGGCGCTTCACGCCCCGCCTCGCGGACGGCCCGGCGCAGCACCTCGCGCGCCGCGCCGCCCTGGCCGCGCTGGGCGCGCTCGCCGTGGGGTATGGCGGCTACAACTACCTGGGGGTGGCGCGCGACTGGTGGGGGGTGGTGGAGGGATCGGTGGCCAATCGCGCCCGTCCGCTCGCCGAGTGGGTCGTGGCCAACACCGACAGCTCGGCCGTGATCGCCACCGACGACGACGTCCTGATCCACCTCTATACCGGGCGCCGCGCGATCCCCAACGGCGCCTTCACCCCGCAGGAACACATCGTCCCGCAGGCACCGGCGTTCGCGGTGCAGTCGCTGCGCACGATCCTCTCCACCTACCGCGTGGACTATGTGCTGGCGTCGACGCAGTACGGGACGTACGCGGTGAAGGGGCTGGTGGAGGCCGACCCGCCCGAGCTGCGCATCGTGCGCGCGCTGGCCACGGGGGGGGTCTTCGCCCCGGTGGGGCGGGGCGGGGCGAGCGGTGTGGAGGGCGGGCAATGAGCAACCGCGAGCGCCTCCTCGTCTTCGCCGTCGCCGCCCTCGTCCTCCTCGTCGCCATCCTGACCGTCACCCCGTGGCCCGTCGGCGCCTTCCAGGACGACGCCATCTATACGGTGCTCGCCAAGGCGCTCGCCTCGGGCGACGGATTCCGGCTCACCAATCTCCCGGGCTCCCCGTACAACACGCACTATCCGCCGGGCTACCCGCTCGTCCTCGCGGCGCTCTGGAAGCTCTGGCCGTCGTTCCCGGACAACATCGTCCTCTTCAAGTTCGCCAACGCCTTCTTCCTGGCGGCGGCGGCGGTCGGGACGTACGGCTTCTGCCGCACGCGATGGGGGGTGCGTCCGTGGCAGGCCGCCCTCGTCGCACTGGCGGGGACCATCTCCGTGGTGGTCCTCCTCATCACCGGGGTCGTCCTCTCGGAGCCGCTCTTCCTGGCGCTTCTCTTCCCCACGTTGATTGCCTGCGAACGCGCGGCCGACACCGGCGAGGTGCGCCCGGCGATCGTCGCCGGCCTCCTGATCGGGGTCCTCGCCATGGTGCGGACGCTGGGGGCCTTCGCCGTCCCCGCGGCCGCCCTCGTCCTGGTGGCGCGCGGGCACTGGCGGGCGACGTTCGCGTTAGGCATCGCGGCGGCGCTCTTCCTCGTGCCGTGGCAACTCTGGGTCTCGGCGCACCAGGGGGAGATCGCGCATCCGCTGGTGGGGAAGTACGGCTCCTACGGCGCGTGGCTGGCCGAGGGGTATCGCGAGGGCGGCTGGGCGTTCGCCCGCGCCGTCGTCGTGCGCAACGCGCAGGACGTCGACCGCACCATCGGCTACATGATCCTCCCGGTCACCCACGCGCTCCTGCGCGGCGTCACCTTCGCCGCGCTGCTCGTCTTTCTCGTGGCGGGAACGAAACGGTTCGCGCGCAATGCCCCGGTCACGCTGGGCTTCCTCGCCGCCTACATCCTGGTGGTGATGCTCTGGCCCTTCGAACCCACCCGCTTCCTCCTCGCCGTCTGGCCGCTGTGGTTCCCGCTGGCCGCCTTTGGCGCGCTGGCGTGCTGGCGGCTGGCGCTCCCGCGCGCCCTGCGATGGCCGTGGCGCGTGGCCGTCGCCGCCTGCGCCCTCGCGATGACCGGCGGCTACCTTTGGTACAACGGCATCGGATACGCCAACTCGTGGTGGACGGCGGTGCAGCGCGACGCCGGCCAGCGCGCGCGCCCCATCGTGGAGTGGGTCGCGCGCCACACCTCGCCCGACGACGTGCTGGCCACCGAGGACGACCTCATCGTGTACCTGTACACCGGGCGCAAGGCGCTCCCCACGTCCACCTTCACCGCCGCCGAGCGCCTGCGCCCCCTCACCGACGTGGAAGATGCCATCGTCGTGCGCCAGATCTTCGATGCGTACGACCCCGACTACTTCATCACCGGCGGGGCGACGGGGCTCCGCACCGCGCGCGCCCTGGCCGAACGCACCCCGCCCGAACTCCGTCCCGTCGGGCGCACCCCTCACGTCACGATCTTCAAGAGACTGGCCCGATGACGCTCCCTCGGCATCCGACTCCCTCGTTCACCGGTACCGTCGATGGCGGCACGCCGTACATGCGCGGCCGCACGCCCATCGCGCGCGAAGAGGTGAGGCTGTCGGTCCTCATTCCCGTCTACAACGAGCGCCATACCATCCGCATCATCCTGGACCAGGTGCACGCCGTCCCCGTCCGGAAGGAGGTGATCTGCGTCAACGACTGCTCCACCGACGGGACGCGCGAGCTCCTCGACGCGCTGCACGCCGACGGGTTGATCGACACCCTCATCCACGAGCCGGTGAACCGGGGGAAGGGGGCGGCCATCCGCCGGGCGCTGGCGGCGAGCACCGGGAACATCGTGATCGTGCAGGACGCCGACCTGGAATACGACCCCGCCGACTGGCCGCTCCTCCTCGATCCCATCATCGACGGCAAGGCCGACGCGGTCTTCGGCTCGCGCTTCCTCGGCGGCTCGCACCGCGTCCTCTACTTCTGGCACTCGGTGGGGAACTTCGTCCTGACCACCGTCAGCAACATGTTCACGAACCTCAACCTCACCGACATGGAGACGTGCTACAAGGCGGTGCGGGGCGAGGTGGCGCGGAGCCTCGTGCTCACCACGAACCGGTTCGGCTTCGAGCCCGAGATCACGGCGCGCCTGGCCCAGGCCCGGGCGCGCATCTACGAAGTGCCGATCACCTACGCGGGGCGCACGTACGCGGAGGGGAAGAAGATCAGCTGGCGCGACGGCGTGGCGGCGTTCTGGCACATTGTGCGCTTCAACCTCGTCCGGCCGGTGACGCAACGCACGCCCGAGGGCGGGCGGTAGGCCGTTGCCCGCCAGCGTGTTACGTCCTGCCGCGGCGCCGCGTCTTGGGGGTGTCTTGCCGGACGGCCTGTTCCTGGAGCCGCCACGGTCGGGCAGGAAGGTGGAAGCAGGGCGCCACACCGATGCTGGGCGTGTGGCAGACTGCAAGACAGCGTGCAAATCACTTCTCCGCTCGCGGTCTGCTCGCAGTCCAGGAAATCATCCAACTCATTGTCGCGTACTAACTTTCGACAGAGTGACAGCGGCTGGTCCACCGATTGCCTTACCTGGTGTCCGAGAGCAGTTCGATCCAACCGACGCACCCACCACTCCCCAGTTCGACAACCCGGAGACAGACACAATGCTGAACAAGACGCGCAAGGGCTTCACCCTGATCGAGCTCCTCATCGTGGTCGTGATCATCGGTATCCTCGCGGCGATCGCGATCCCGAAGTTCGCGAACACCAAGGAGAAGGCGTACCTCGCGTCGATGAAGTCGGACCTCCGCAACATGGCCACCACCGAGGAGTCCTACTTCGCCGACAACCAGGCCTACATCCCCGGGACCGCGTCGAACTTGGCCGGTGTCGTTTCCCCCGCCGGCGGTATCTATGGCTTCGTTCCGTCGTCAGGCGTGACGATCACGGCGACTGCCAGCGGCGGCACCGGGTGGAGCGCGACTGCGGGCCACAACGCCACGTCCAAGACCTGCGCCATCTTCATCGGCGTCACGGCGGTTCCGCCGGCCACGGTCGAAGGCGAGCCGAAGTGCAACTAAACGGCTGATCGCTCGCAGCCACATCCTCCCGGCTGCGACACGCGGGGGCGGCGCCATCCGGCGCCGCCCCCGCGTGCGTTTCCCCCTCCCCCGAGCGCCGTCTCCCCGCACCCGTTCGGTACGACGCGGAACCGATCGATGACGCCTTCGCGCGCGGCGTGCCTAACGTCGCTGGCATGTCGAGATCGTCTCGCTCCGCCGGCGGCCGCCACCCGCGTCGCCCCCCCAGCCCGGGCTTCACCCTCGTCGAGGTGGTCGTGGCGGTCGCCCTCCTCGCCGTCGCCGCACTCGGCGTCGCCTCCACGGCCACCTTCGTCGCGCGGCTCGCCGCCTCCGCCCGCGCCCTCGCCGCCGCCACGCGCGCCACCGCCAGCGTCGTCGACTCGCTGCGCAGCGCCCCCTGTTCCTCCCTCGCGGCCGGATCGGCCGCCACCGCCGCCGGCACGGTGCGGTGGACCACCACCGTGGCCGGCGCCACGCGGCAGCTGCATGCCGTCCTCACCCCCAATTCGGGACGCGTGCACGCCCCCCTCGTCGAGGAGGCCATCATTCCATGCAGCTGAAGCGGCAGGGCCTCGCGCTCGTCGAGCTCCTCGCGGCCATCGTCCTCACCTCGCTCCTGGCGGGGGCGCTCTTCCGCCTGGTCGATCGCTCCCAGCGCTTCGCGCGCGGGGCCGCAGAGCTCGCCGACCAGCGCGCCCAGCTCGCCGTCGCCGCCTTCGCCGTCGAGACCGAGCTGCAAGCGGTGGCCCCCGCCGACGGTGACCTCCTGTCGGCGACCGATTCCGCCGTGGCCTACCTGGGGCGCGTGGGGAGCGCCGTCGCCTGCAACGTGGGCGCCGGGACGCTCGACCTGGCGCCGGCCACCATCGCCTCGGGCGCCGCCATCACCTGGTGGAACAGCTCCCCCCAACCCTCCGACTCGCTCCTCGTCCTCGACGAGGGGGGTCGGCGCGACGCGGGCGACGATCGCTGGTGGCACGCGGCCGTGAGCGCCGTGCACGCGCTCCCCGACGCCTGCCTGCACACCCCCTTCCTCGACTCCATCGCCGACGCCGGGAAGAGCGGGTGGCGCCTCACCCTGTCGCTCCCCCTCCCCCCAACCGTTGCGGCGGGAGCGCCGGTCCTCGTCGTGCGCCCGCAACGCTTCGCCCTCTATCGCTCGCTGGGTGAATGGATGCTCGGGTGGAGCGAGTGGAACGCGGCCAGCGGCGCGTGGCAGGGGATCCAGCCGGTCGCCGGGCCGCTCCTCCCCCACGCATCACCGCCGGGGGCAAGTGGCTTCTCGCTCGCCTGGCGCGACTCGGGGGGCGCCGTCATCGCCCCCGTCCCCGGCGCCCCCGTGCGCGGCGTCGCGCTCACCCTGCGCGGGGCCACGCGCCGCGTCGTGCGCATGGATGGCGTGACCGCCGGGCACCACCGCGACTCGCTGGCGCGGCACATCGCCCTGAGGAACGCGCCATGATCTGCCCGGCGCATGTTGCAGCTGGGAGCGCGGCGGCGCGCCGCCCGGGCATGGTCTTCCCGGGTCGCCGTCGCACCGCGGGCACGCGTCACCGTGGCCTCGCGCCTGCGCCCCCGGGAGGCGTCGCGCTCCTCTCGGCGCTCGTCGCCATCATCCTCCTCGCCGTCCTCGCGGCGGGGGCCATGCACCTCGGGCGGGGCGACTTCCAGCGTTCGCGCGACGAGCGCGTCGCGCGCCAGGCCGGGAACGCGGCCGACGCCGGCGCCTACGACCTCCTGCGCCGCTGGCCCCTCGTCCCGCACGAGGCCCTCCCCGTGGGGGCGGTGCTGGGCCCCGACACCATGCAGCTGGCGGGCGGGACCGCCGTCGCGCGGGCCGTCCGCGCCTCGCGCACCACCTGGTGGGTCACCAGCGCCGGCCGCGCCGGCGACTCCCTGGCCCGCACCCTGGCGCGGCGCTCCGTGGCGGTGGCCCTGCGCCTCGCCATCCCCGACATCCCGGCCAACGCCGCCCTCGTGGTGCGCGACAGCGTCGCCGTCGCCGGGAGCGCGCGGGTGATGGGGAGCGACACCCTGCCCTCGGCGCTGGCGGCGCACTGCCCGAGTGCGGCCCCGGCTCCGGCCGCCGCCATCGCCATGCCCGACACCACCCGGCTGTGCGACGGGACGTGCGGGGGGGGGAGCGTGAGCGGGCGCATCACGGGAGCCCCCCCGCTCCTCACCGACTCGTCGGCCGCGCTCCCCGCACGCTTTCGCGCGTTTGGCCCCGAGCACTGGGCCACGCTCACGCGGCACGCCGCCATCGTCCTCCCCCCCGGGAGCGTGGTGACGCCGGCCCCCGCCGTGTCGGGCGGGCGCTGCGACCGGCTGCGCGCCGACAACTGGGGCGATCCCTCGGGGAGTGGGGCGTGCGCGACCTACGCGCCGCTCATCTGGGCCACCGGCGACCTGCGGCTGCAAGGCGGGGCGGGGCAGGGCGTGCTCCTCGTCGACGGCGACCTGGTGCTGGAGGCCGGGGCGCGCTTCTCGGGGGTCGTCATCGCCCTCGACGACGTCGTGAGCACGGGCGCCGGGGGGACGCTCCTTGGCGCCGTCCTGGCGGCCGACGCGCGGGTTGCAGCTGGCGACTACTCGCGCCTCGACGGCAGCACCCTCGTCCAGCGCTCGTCGTGCGCGGCCGCCCTCGCCCTCGAGTGGTCGGCGCGCCTCGTCCCGGTCACCCAGCGCGCGTGGCACCCGCTGCGCTGACCGCGGGACGGCCGAACTCCCGCTCCTCCGGGACCGCCTGTCACCGCCCGCTGGTGATCTGACGCACTACGGAGGAAAAACGCAACAGCAAGCGCATTCTGCTGTTACCCCGCGCCATGGGCGGTCGTGTCATTGGCAGAATCGACCGATCCCTCGGTCAAAGTGTCCCGCAGGTCGGCGCGCGCGCCGCGCGTGCCCAGTCGTTCCTCCTCCGCACCCTCACATCGTTATGGCGCTCTTCGGTCGCAAGAAGACGACGATCGGCCTCGACATCGGCTCGGGGCTCATCAAGGTCGCGGTCATCGACCACGGCCGCGGCGAGCCGGAGCTTGCCAAGGTCGTCATCATGCCGCTCCTCGCCGACGCCATCGTCGAAGGCGAGATCATGGATCCGGGCATCGTCACCGATGCGATCCGCAGCGCCGTCGAAGAGGCCGGCCTCAAGACGAGGGACGTCGTCACCGCCGTGGGCGGGCGCGACGTCATCATCAAGAAGATCCAGATCGAGCGCGTCAAGGAGCAGCAGGCGCGCGAACTCATGCGATGGGAGGCCGAGCAGCACGTCCCCTTCGACATGGAGTCGGTGGAGCTCGACTTCCAGATCCTGGATCCCGACGCCGAAGGGATGGAGATGAGCGTCCTCCTCGTGGCCGCCAAGCGCGACCTCATCGAGAGCAAGCTGCGCCTCCTGGCCGACGCCGGGCTGGACACCGCCATCGTCGACGTCGACGCCTTCGCCCTGCACAACGCCTTCGAGGTCAACCACCCGGACGCGATGCGCGGGCTGGTGGGGCTGATCAACATCGGCCACGAGGTGACCAACATCAACATCCTCGACGACGGCGTCCCGATCCTGACGCGCGACATCACCGTCGGGACCCGCCGCTTCCGCGAGGACCTGCAGCGCGAGCGCGGCCTTGGCGCCGACGAGGCGGAGTCGCTCCTGCAGGGCTACGACCGCTCGGCGCACCTCGACGCGGTCATCGCCAGCCGCGGCGAGGAGATCGCCATGGGGGTCGAGCGCGCCGCCGCCTTCCTGGCGTCGTCGTCGCGCTCGGGCGGGCAGCTGCGCGCCGTCTACCTCTGCGGCGGCGGCGCTCGCGTCCCGGGGCTCGCCGACGCGTTAGGCAACCGGCTCCGCATCCGCGTGGAGCAGGCCAACCCGCTCGCCAACCTGCGCGTGCGCGAAGGCGCGCTGGACCACCTGGTCACCGACGAAGTCGCCCCGCTCCTCATGCTCCCCATCGGCCTTGCCCTCCGCAAGGCGGCCTGAGCGCTCCCGAGCAGATCCCCCACGATGATCGAAATCAATCTCCTCCCAGGCGCCGACAAGAAGTCCAAGGGGCGCGGCGCGGGCCTCTCGCTCAAGTCGGTCGCCTCCCAGGCGTCCGCGCGCGTGCGCGACCCGTACATGCTTTCCGCCATCGCGAGCGTCCTGGTCGCGGCGGCGGTGATCGGCGGCATGCACCTCACCCAGGGCTCGGCCCTCGGCGAGCTCGCGGCGCGCGAAGAGGTCGCGGTCAGCGACTCGGCGCGCTTCGCGGTCGTCCTCGCCGAGCGGCGCAAGTTCGAGGCGAAGCGCGACTCCGTGGCCCGCCAACTCGCGATCATCAAGTCGATCGACAACGACCGCTTCGTCTGGCCGCACATCCTCGACGAGGTGTCGCGCGCCCTTCCGCCCTACACCTGGCTCAAGTCCATCGCCCAGACCGCCGCCCCGGTCCCGCCGCCGTCGCCCGCCGCCAAGGCGGGGAACGACAAGGCGGCCAAGGATTCCACGGCCGGGAGCAGGGACCCGCAGCCCAGTGAGGAGCCGCTGCGCTTCCGCGTGGTCGGCCACACCGTCGACATCCAGGCGCTCACCCGCTTCATGAAGCTCCTGGAGACCTCGCCCTTCGTCCAGAACGTGCAGCTCGCGCGCTCGGACGTGGTCATGGTCGATGGCAAGGAGGTCACCGAGTTCCAGCTCGACGCCGAATACGAGCGCCCCGCCAAGGAGGTGCTGACTTTGGCTCCCGTTTCCCTGTCGGTGAGGTAGTCATGGCCTTTCCCCCGAAGTCACAGCGCGAACAGGCCATGCTCCTGGTGAGCATCGTGGCCTTCGCCCTTGCGGGTCTCTACTGGAACTACGTCTACACGCCGAAGGGAGAGGAGATCGCCGTCCTCGCCCAGCGGGTGGACACGCTGGAGTCGCGCAACCAGCGCGCGCGGACCGAGCTCGCCAAGGGGAACGTCGAGGAGCTCAAGGCCGACGCCGAGCGCAGCGCGCGCGACCTCGAGGTCATGCGCCAGCTGGTCCCCACCGGCAACGAGGTCCCGGCGCTGCTGGAGCAGGTGTCGACGGCGGCCCGCCGCGCGGGGCTCGACATCGCCACGGTCGAGCCCGAGCCGGTGGTGGAGGGTGACCAGTTCGACACCTATCGCTACAAGCTCGCGGTGAACGGCGGCTACCACGCGGTGGCGCAGTTCCTCACGAACGTCGGGTCGCTGACCCGCATCATCGCCCCCGTCAACCTGACCCTGGTGACGGCGACCAACCCGAACGTCCTGTCGAAGCGCCGCCCGGACGACACCGCGGCCCTCGACACGAAGTTCGAGATCCAGACCTACGTGGCCCGGACGTCGGCCGCTGACAAGGGAGGGAAGTCATGACCCGCGCGCTCCTCGCGATGGGCTTGTTGCTGGCAGCCGCCCCCGCGGCGGCGCAGTCGGCGCCCAACATCATGAAGCCGAAGCAGGCGGCGGCCCGCGCGGTCGCCGCCACCAACCGGGCCGTCGAGGCCAACAGCACGCTCCCGGCCGACGCGCCCGCCCAGCAGGCGCGCGCGCCGCGCCCCCAGGCGTCCACGCGCGCCCAGGCGGCCACGCGCGCCACGGCCACCGACAGCGCCTCGGGCTCGGCGGCGGTCTCCAACGCCTCGTCGGCCAGGGCGCGCGGCGTCTCGCTCGAGCGCGAGACGTTCGACTACGCGCGCAGCGGGCGGCGCGACCCGTTCGTGTCGCTGATGACCACCGGCGAGCTGCGCCCGCTCATCTCCGACTTGCGCCTGTCGGGCGTGACCTACGGGACCAACGGCCGGGGCTCGGTGGCGGTGCTGCGTGACCTCAACACGAAGGACCAGTACCGGGTGAAGGTCGGCCAGTCGTTGGGCCGGATGCGCGTGGCGGCCATCACGCCGCGCGCGGTGGTGTTCACGATCGAAGAGTTCGGCTACAGCCGGCAGGAAACGCTGCCGCTCCTGGATTCCAACAAAGAGAGGAAGCAATGAGGCGAGTCTGGACGCTGGCCGCACTGCCGGCCGTCGCGCTGATCGTCGGCGCGTCGACCGCGCGCGCCGCGCACATCGGGTCTCCGGTCGCGCTCGCGCCGACCAACGCCGCGAGCGCGGTGACGGCGCTCGCGCTCGTCCCCGGACAGGGGCAGGCCGAAGTCGTCATCGCGGTCTCGGGACAGGTGGCGGTCCAGGACTTCACCGTCCCCTCGCCGCACCGCATCGTCATCGACCTCGCCGGCGCCCGTCTCGGCGCGCTGGGCGACGCCTATGACCGCGTCCGTCGCGGTGGCATCACCAACATCCGCACCTCGCAGTACCGCGCCGACGTCGTGCGCATCGTGCTCGATGTCGACGGGCCGCGCGCCTACAAGGTGACGCGCGGCGAGGGCGAGATCCGCGTCGCCATCAAGGGAGACGCCTCGTTCGCCGCCTGGCACTCGTCGGGCGCCATGCTCGCCGAGGCGGTTGCCCCTCGCGAGGTGACCACCGAAGTCTCCAACGGGGCGGTCGCCGCCCCCGCGCCGCTCCCCGAGAAGCCGGCCGAGGATTCGGCGGCGACGGTCGACGCCGTCATCGCGCGCGCCACCGCCCCCGTCCGGCGCCTGGCCGCGGCCGACGAGCCGGCCGACGTGCGCGCCACCCCCGACGCCGTCGCCGCCCAGCAGCGCCAGCAGTCGCAGCAGCCGCGCATCACCGTGACCTGGTCCGAGGCCGACATCCGTGACGTGATCGCGGGCTTCGCCACCTTCTCCGGCCGCACCATCGTGGTCGGCAAGGACGTCGCCGGGCTCATCACCGCCGAGATCAAGGACCAGCCGTGGGACGTCGCCCTCAAGGCGATCCTCGACGCGCAGGGGCTGGCCGCCAGCCAGGAGGATTCGGGGATCATCACGGTCGACAGCTACAAGAACATCCTCGAGAAGCAGGCCAGCGAGCCGGTCACCACGCAGATGGTGAACATCAACTACGTGGCCGCCAGCTCGCTGGTGCCGACGGTGCAGGGGCTCCTCCACAAGGAGTGCCCGATCGGCGCCTCGGCGCCGCCGCCGTCGCAGGGCGGCGGGGCGCCGGCCGTGGCCCCGGGGTGCATCGTCCGCGGCTCGATCGCCGCCGACAGCGGGACCAACTCGCTCATCGTCACCGAAGTCACGTCGCGCCTCCCCGACCTCCTGCAGTACGTGAAGGGGCTCGACGTCCGCACGCCGCAGGTCGCCCTCAAGGCGAAGATCATCTCCGTCTCGCGCACCGAGATCGAGCAGCTGGGGCTCTCCTACGACCTGGGCTCGAACGGCACCTTCTTCAACACGCTCCTCCCCCGTATCCCCGAGGGGCAGAGCAGCCCGGGGACGTTCGACTCGCGCGTGGAGCTGGGCGGTGACGCCCTGGCCGGCGTCTCCAACGCCCAGCGCAAGTACAAGCAGGGCTCGGCGCTCAACCTCATCTTCTCCACCGCGTTAGGCAAGTACTCGCTCACGTCGTTCCTCGACGCGCTCCGCGAGACGCAGCTCTCCGACATCCAGGCCGAGCCGAGCATCGTCACGCTCGACAACCGCCAGGCGCGCATCCTCGTCGGCCAGGAAACCCCGGTCCGCGTCATCGACGCCGGAAGCGTGTCGCAGATCGGTGCCCCGGTCCGCGCCAACGTGCAGTTCCGCGAGACCGGTATCATCCTGACCGTCACCCCGCACATCACCAACAATCGCCAGATCCGCATGACGATGGAGGCCGAGCAGTCGGAGCTCCGCATCGTCGGCGGCGACCTGGGCTTCATCATCGACAAGCGCAACGCCAAGACGCAGCTCCTCGTGAACAACGGCGAGACGGCGGTCATCGGCGGCCTTACCCAGACGCAGGTCACCAAGAACCGCTCCGGGATCCCGATACTCTCCGAGCTCCCGCTGATCGGCCGCCTCTTCTCGCAGACCGACACCCGCGAGGAGAAGAAGGACCTGCTCATCCTCATCACGCCGCACATCATCGACGAGGGCGACGCAGTCCGCCCGCCCGATGGGAGCAGCAAGTAACTCACCCGGAGCCTAACCGATGAAGACCATGATTCGTCGCGTCGCCCCGGCGCTGCTCGCGGCCGCCCTGGCCGCGGGCTGCGGGAGCACGGAGATCGCGTCGACGTCCAGTGACAAGATCCTCCCCGAGCTCACCGTGGCCATCGCGAGCAAGGTGGGGAGCGAGGGCACCGACTCGGTGTCGCTGCGCGTCCCACTCCAGGTCGCGGTCAGTGCGAAGGACAACGCCGCCCTCCAATGGGTCGTGACCCGCGTCTTCGCGGACACGGTCCTCGTGGGGCGCGACTCGACCGCCTTCCCGAGCGCCTCCAGCTCGTACAGCCGGACGCTCACCATCGCCCTCGCCGGGGTTCGCCCCGGCCAGACCATCACCGTCCGCTCGTCGGTGGCCGACGGCGCCGGCAACTCCGCCTCCAGCGAGGCGCACGCCGTCGCCTTCGACCCCAACGTCCCGCGGCTCGCCATCGTGCAGCCGCAGCCGAATGTGATCGTCGGCGGGACCTACACGTTCGATGTCGGGATCGCCGACTCCACCGGCATCACCAAGGTGGGCTATCGCGCCACCACCCCCGGCTTCTCCAAGGCCGACTCGACGCTCTTCCCGGTTCCCTATCCCAAGGGCGACACGGTGAGCTACTCGTTCCAGGTGCCGAACGGCATCGCCGCCGGCGCCTCGATCACCATCACCCCGTTCGCCGAGAACCGTGACGGCCTGCGCGGCGGTGGAACGCCGATCGTCGTGCGTGTTGCGGCTGCCGGCCCGGACCTCCTCCCTCCGCTCGTCTACCAGACGGTGGCGGCGCGGCTCGAGGCGCCGGATTCCATCGACATCTCGGCGCGCGACAGCGACGGGCTGGTGCGCATCATCGGCTTCATCGCCAAGGATGCCAGCGGCACGGTGGTCTATCGCTCGGCCGACACGCTGGCCACACCGGCCCAGCAGGTCACGCGCCGCAAGGCGTGGCGTGCCCCGGTCGCCCTCCGTGGCCAGGCGCTCTTCGTCACTGCCTACGCCACCGACGTCGCCGGACGCACCGGCTACGCCGTCAGCACCGGGGCCAGCGTCCCCGTCAATAGCGACACCCTGGCCAAGCGTGACGCCACCGTGTACGCCTACGGCCTTACCTACGCCCTCCCCGAAGGGAGCCTCGGCGCCGACATCACCGTCGACACCGCGCGCACCCGTGTCTTCGTCTCCAACCTCACCAAGAACGAGGTCGAGGCGTTCAGCTACTCCACCACGCTGCAGCAGCTCCCGGCCATCGCCGTCGGCGCCCAGCCGTGGGGAATGATCATCGACAACTCCAACTCGCTCCTGCTGGTCGCCAACTCGGCGGGAACGAACGTCTCCATGGTCTCGCTCGTCGAGCAGCGGGAGACGGGACGCGTCAAGACGGCGAATGAGTACGTCTACGACGTCTCCTACTCCAAGGACGAAACGAGCGGCGGCTTCAAGTTCAAGGTGCCGCCCCCGATCGACTACTCCGACCGCCCGCAGTACATCGCCCAATCGGCGTCGGGAGCGCTGTACTACTCCACGCGCCCGACCAACACTGCCACCCCCGGGACGCTGCGCCGCATCGACAACTTCCTCGATACGCGTGCCGAACCGCGCCAGATCTGGCAGTACGGTGCCTTCCTCAAGAACCACTACGTCATCTTCAACGCCGACTTCGTCGACGTGATCGAGGGGGAGAACGGTGTCCCCGACAAGATCGTGATCTGCGAGCACACCCCTGGCCAGTCACCGAATACCGCCGTGTGCGTCAACGCCGGTACCGTCGAAGCCGCGGTGGCCGCCCTCACATCGAGTCCGATCAACGGCAACGTGGAGGCGGTGAAGGACCTGGCCGTCGCCTCGCTCGCCCTCCCCGACACGAACTTCGTGGCGGTGGGTGGTGACCGCCGGCGCGTCGCCTTCGGCGAGGGACACACCCCCGATCGTGCCGGTCGCGTCCTTATGGTCTACGACCCGAGCGGGACTCCCGCCAACGGCGCGCAGTACTCCGCGCCGATAGAAGTCGCCGACCTCACCAACAACGCGTCGGACAAGGTGTTCGGCATCGACATCAACGCGAACAGCGCGAACATCGGCGTGCACGGCGTGGAAACCTTCTTCGCCGACTCGTCGCTGCGCCTCCAGGGGAAGTTCGCCACCTTCCAGTCGGGGGCAGGGATCGCCTTCCACCCGAACAACATCGACGAGAACACGGCCGACAGCACCGCCCGCGTGGCCTTCGTGGCCTCCGGCGACAAGTCGATCCAGATCGTCGATACGTACAGCTACCGCCTGCGCGGACGCATCCCGATCCGCGAGAACCTCTATGGCCCTCTCCGCGCGGCGGTTCCGACTCCCGCGGAGCGCGCCTCCGATCCGTCGCTCGCCGTGAAGCTCTTCGGCTTGACCAAAGATGGGATCGTCGTCATAGATGTTCGTACAGGAGATATCGACAACGTGCCACGATGACGATGGGATAGGCGCCCTCCGGGTCGCCCCCCGTCCGAACGCGAGCTCGGCCTCCTCAGGCCGGGCTCGTGTCGTTTCCAGGGAGTTCCATGCTGCGTTTCACCACCGCGGGCGAGTCACACGGACCGGCGCTCGTCTCCATCCTCGAAGGACTGCCGGCCGGGCTCCCCCTCGCCGCTGAGCAGGTGAACGCCGAACTCGCCCGGCGCCAGCAGGGCTACGGGCGCGGGCGGCGCATGCAGATCGAGCGGGACGAGATCGAGTTCCTCTCCGGCGTCCGCGCCGGCGAGACGCTGGGCTCCCCGGTCGCCATGCTGGTGCGCAACCGCGACTGGAAGAGCTGGGGCGAGATCATGGACCCCGCCCCGCGCGCCACCGACGCGGCGGGGCCGCGCAAGCGTGTCGTCACCCGCCCCCGCCCCGGGCACGCCGACCTGGCGGGGCTCCTCAAGTACGACCGGCACGACGCCCGCGACATCCTCGAGCGCGCGTCGGCGCGCGAGACGACGGCGCGCGTCGCCGCCGGCGCCCTCTGCCGGCGCCTGCTCGACGAGTTCGGCGTGCGCATCGGGAGCCACGTCATCCACCTGGGGGGAGTCGACGCCGCCGTCCCCGACCTCCTGCCGGCCGACCTCGATGCCGTCGCCGACGCCTCGCCGCTCCGCACCCTCGACCCCGACGCCGAGCGGCGGATGATCGCCCTGGTCGACGAGGCCAAGCGCGCCGGCAACACGTTAGGCGGCATCGCCGAGGTCGTGGTCACCGGGCTCCCCGTGGGGCTGGGGGCGCACGTTTCGTGGGACCGCAAGCTCGACGGGCGCCTGGCCGCCGCCCTCATGTCCATCCCGGCGGTGAAGGGGGTGGAGGTGGGGATGGGCTTCGAGGCGGCGCGGCGCACCGGGGCCGAGGTGCACGACGAGATGGACGCCGCCGCCGGGCGCACGCGCGCCGGCAACGTCCGGCGCCGCAGCAATCGCGCCGGGGGGCTGGAAGGGGGGATCACCACCGGTGAGCCCCTGGTGCTGCGCGTGGCGATGAAGCCGATCGCCACCCTCATGCGCCCGTTGGGCACGGTCGACATCCCCACCGGCGAGGCGGCGGCGGCGGTGGCCGAGCGTTCGGACGTCACCGCCGTCCCGGCGATGGGGGTCATCGCCGAGGCGATGACCGCCTTCGTCCTGGCGCAGGCGTGGCTGGAGAAGTTCGGCGGCGACTCGCTGGGCGAGGTGCGGCGCAACGTGGACGGCTACCTGGCGCGGGTGGCCCAGCGGGTGGGGAGCGGACGGCTGGCCTCCCCCCCGGTGGACGCGGGCCAGTAGCAGGTGCCTCCCGCAGCGCGCGCGCACCTGCTCTTCGTGGGGCTCCCGGGGGCCGGCAAGTCGACCGTCGGGCGCCTGGTGGCCGCGCGGCTCGGCGTCCCGTTCGTCGACCTCGACGAGGAGATCGCGCGCGCCGCGGGGAAGTCGGTCCCCGATATCTTCGCCCTTGACGGGGAGGCGACATTCCGCCCAATCGTCCCGTGTCGTCGCGCCGGGGGGTGGGTGGATGACGCAGCCCGGGGTGGTGGCACTCGTCCGCCCGCCCGGGCGTATCATTCACCTTCGGGTCTCTCCCTCCCTCGCTCTCGCCAGGATGGGGGGGGGAGTGGCCCAACGCCCCCTTCTGTCTCACCCCGATCCGCTCGCCGCGCTGGAGGCCCTCTGGGAGGCGAGGGGCGACGCTTACGCCACCGCCGACGCGGTGCTCGATACCGAAACGCTTACGCTGCAAGAACTTGTGTCACAGTCCGCCGCGCTTGCCACGCTCTGGCGCCTCGGGGTAGGTTAGCGCATGGACCACCGCTTGGCGCACGCACTCTCCCAGCTTCGCGAACGATTCCCCTCGGACGCCGAGGTAGGGGAGGTCGTGGAGTATCTGTCGTCGGAAGGGTACAACCGGCGAGAAATCGGTGAGATCGTCTCCGCCTGGGTCTCCGAGATTCCCCCGGTGACCGACGCCCGGACGGGGGCAGGGGAGGGGTCGGTCCCGATTCGCGTCATGGGGCCGCACGAACGGGGGCGCTTCACCCCCGAGGCGTGGGGGTACCTTCTTTCGCTCTCCGCATCAGGGGCGCTCTCCGCGGGAGAGCTGGAGACGGTCATCGACCGCGCCCTCTCCCAGGTCGATGGGCGCATTGCCCTCGACGACATTCGTACGCTCATGGACGTGGGGGGCTCCGATGACAGTGGAACCGCCCCCGACCAGGTGACCATACACTGATACATGCCAGCCAAGAAGAAGCCGGCCGCTGACAAGGAAGCCTCGACGACGCGCCGGATCGCCGGTCGCGGCGCCTCGGCGCGTCCGGCCGCCAAGAAGAAGAGCGCGCGCCGCGGCGCCACGGGGGCGGCCTCCAAAGGGACCGCCGCCAAGGGGGCGGCCGCCAAGGGGACCGCCGCCAGGGGGTCGGCCGCCAAGCGCGTCCGGCGCGTTACGGCTGTGGAGACGGAGGGCGAGGAGCCATCCTCGGGCGGTACCTCCTCGCTCGTGATCGTCGAGTCGCCCGCCAAGGCCCGGACCATCGGGAAGTACCTCGGCCGCGGCTATCGCGTGAAGGCCACCGTCGGCCACGTGCGCGACCTTCCGGAAAAGAAGCTCGGCATCGACCTCGACAACCAGTTCGAGCCCGAGTACGTGACCATCGCCCGGCAGGAGAAGACGCTGGCCGAGCTCAAGGCGGCGGCCAGGGAGGCGCAAACCGTCTACGTCGCCACCGACCCCGATCGCGAGGGCGAGGCGATCGGGTGGCACGTGGCCGAGGCGCTCCGCGAGGGGAACGGGCGAAAGGGGATGCGCCCCTCCATCCGCCGCGTCCTCTTCCACGAGATCACCAAGGATGCGGTGCGCGCGGCGATGGAGCGCCCGCGCGACATCGACATGAAGCTGGTCGACGCGCAGCAGGCACGGCGCCTCCTCGACCGGCTCGTCGGCTACAAGGCGTCTCCGCTCCTGTGGAAGACGGTCAAGAAGGGGCTCTCGGCGGGGCGCGTGCAGACGGTCGCCCTCCGCCTCATCGTCGAGCGCGAGCGCGAGATCCGCGCCTTCAAGCCGCAGGAGTACTGGTCGGTCGCCGCCCAGCTGGAGAAGGGGGGGCATCGCTTCACCGCCAAGCTCCACGCCATCGACGAGAAGAAGGTCGAGATTCCCGACGCCGCCATGGCGACCGGGATCGTCGACGACGTCACGCGCGCCGCGGCGCGACTCGCCGACTCGCTGGGCAAGTCGCAGCGGGGGGCGTTAGGCGTCTTCCCCGTCACCGAGGTCAAGCGGCGCGAGCGGCGCAAGAACCCCGCCGCCCCGTTCACCACCTCCACGTTGCAGCAGGAGGCGGCCAAGAAGCTCGGCTTCGGCTCCAAGCGCACCATGCGCCTGGCGCAGGACCTCTACGAGGGGATCGAGCTCGGGAAGGACGAGGGGGCGGTGGGGCTCATCACCTACATGCGCACCGACAGCACCCGCGTGGCCGAGAGCGCGGCGCTGCAGGCGCGCGAGGTCGTCGAGCGCCAGTTCGGCAAGGCCTACCTCTCCGCGGCGCCGCAGCTGTACGGCACCAGCGGCGCGCGTGGCCAGGCGGCGCAGGCGGCCAACACGCAGGATGCGCACGAGAGCGTGCGTCCCACCGACCCCACGCGCCACCCGGACCAGGTCCGCAAGTACCTCAAGGACGACCAGTTCAAGCTGTACCAGCTCATCTGGCAGCGCTTCATGGCGTCGCAGATGGCACCGGCCGTCTTCGATACCACCACCATCGACTTCAAGCTCGGGGGCGAAGCGCCGGCCAAGGGTGAGGCGCGCGCCTTCCTGTTCCGCGCCACGGGGAGCGTGGTCAAGTTCCCCGGCTTCCTGGCGCTGTACCGCGAGGCGCGCGAGGAGGGAGACGGGAAGGCGCTCGAGGACGAGCAGGCGCTCCCGGCGGCCGAGGTCGGCGAGCGCATCCCGCTCAACGAGCTCACCCCCAACCAGCACTTCACCGAGCCGCCGCCCCGCTACTCCGAGGCGTCGCTGGTCAAGGAGCTGGAGCGCCTCGGCATCGGGCGCCCGTCCACCTACGCGTCGATCATCTCGGTCCTGGCCGAGCGGCGCTACGTCCTGCTCGAGCAGCGCCGCTTCACCCCCACCTCGTTAGGCGAGAGCGTGGAGAAGGTGATGGTGAAGCAGTTCCCCGACGTCTTCGACGTCGGCTTCACCTCCGACATGGAGGTGGAGCTGGACAAGATCGAGGACGGCTCGCTCGGCTGGCGCAAGGTGCTCACGGACTTCTGGCGCCCGTTCGAGAAGTCGCTCGACAACGTCGACGTCGCGGCGCTCATCGGCGAGGCGCACGACCTGTCGGCGCTGGCCGGCGAGAAGTGTCCCAAGTGCGGCGGGAAGCTCGTTCCCAAGGGGGGGTTCTTCGGACCGTTCGTCGCCTGCGTGAACCACCCCAAGACGTGCGACTACACCCGCCCGGTGTCGGGAGAGCGGCAGCCCGCCCAGCTGACGGAGTACCTCTGTCACGAGTGCGGCGCCCCGATGGTCGTCCGCCACGGGCGCACCGGCGACTTCCTGGGCTGCTCGCGCTTTCCCAAGTGCCGCGGGACGCGCTCCATGCCGACCGGGGTGCGCTGCCCCAAGGACGGCGGCGAGATCGCCCAGCGGCGCAGCAAGGCGCGCGGCAAGACGTTCTTCGGGTGCGAGAACTACCCCAACTGCGACTTCGTGGTGTGGGACAGGCCCGTCCCCGAGACGTGCCCGGAATGCGGCTACGTGGGGGCCGAGGCCAAGTCCAACAAGACGCGCGGCGAGTACCGGCGCTGCCTCAAGTGCCAGAATGAGTGGGATGTGGTGAAGGTCGAGGAGGAAGCCGGGGGGTAGGACGAGAGACGGGAGACGGGAGACGGGAGACGGGAGACGGGAGTGGCCCGCGCCTCGGCGCGGGCCCTTTTCGTCTCCGGCGCGGTTCTCGTCTTCTCGTCTTCTCGTCTTCTCGTCTTCTATCTTGTTTCCATGTCCCAACGAGTCGAACAGGTCGTCCACGTCGTCGGGGGCGGGCTGGCGGGGAGCGAGGCCACCTGGCAGCTCGCCCAGCGCGGCCACGACGTCGTGCTGCACGAGATGCGTCCCGTGCGCGGAACCGAGGCGCACAAGACCGACCGCCTGGCCGAGCTGGTCTGTTCCAACACCTTCAAGAGCACCGAGCTTTCCAACGCCCACGGCCTCCTCAAGGCCGAGATGCGGATGCTGGGGTCGCTCATCCTCACGGCGGCCGACGAGGCGCGGGTGGCGGCCGGCTCGGCGCTGGCGGTGGATCGCGACGTCTTCTCGTCGGGGGTGCACGAGCGCCTGGTGGCGCACCCGCGGGTGACGGTGGTGCGCGAGGAAGTCGCCGCGCTCCCGAGCCCGGGAATCGTCGCCACCGGTCCGCTCACCTCCGAGGCGCTGGCCGAGGCCATCGGCGCGCGCCTGGGGGTGGAGCGGCTCGCCTTCTACGACGCCATCGCGCCGATCGTCGAGCGCGACTCGATCGACCTGTCGGTCGCCTTCCGCGCCTCGCGCTACGACAAGGAAACGATGGCGGGGGCGGGGGAGGAGGGGGCCTACCTCAACTGCCCGTTCACCCGCGACGAGTACGAGGCCTTCATCGACGCGTTGGGCTCCGCCGACCAGTTCCATGGGCACGAGTTCGACGCGGTGCCGTACTTCGAGGGGTGCATGCCCGCCGAGGAGATGGTGAAGCGGGGGCGCGACACGCTGCGCTTCGGGCCGATGAAGCCGGTGGGGCTCGCCGACCCGCGCACCGGGCGCCGCCCGTGGGCGGTGTTGCAGCTGCGGCAGGAGGATCGCGCCGGGCAGATGTGGAACATGGTGGGGTTCCAGACGCGGCTGCGCATCCCGGAGCAGCAGCGGGTCTTTCGCATGGTCCCGGGGCTGGGCGAGGCGGAGTTCCTGCGCTTCGGCTCCATCCACCGCAACTCGTACCTGAACACGCCGGCCGCGCTCACGCCGCACCTGTCGCTGCGCGACGACCCGCAGGTCCTGTTCGCCGGGCAGCTGACGGGGGTGGAAGGGTACACCGAGAGCTCGGCCACGGGGCTGCTGGCCGGGATCAACCTGTCGCGCATGCTGCGCGGCGAGGCGCCGGTGGTCCCGCCCGCGGAGTCGATGCTGGGGGCGCTGTACCGCTACCTGCGCGAGGCCGACCCGCGCTACTTCCAGCCGATGAACGCCAACTTCGGCCTGGTGGACGAGCTGGCCGACGCGCCGCGCGACAAGCGGTTGCGGAAGGAGCGGCTGGCGGAGCGCGCGTTAGGCGCGCTGGCGGCGTGGCAGCGCGCGCACGGGGTGGGGCGGTGAAGGGGGAGGGAAGGCGAGGGGGGCGCGGGAGCGCCGGGGAGGCGGCGCGGGGGG
>MEDZ01000026.1 GCA_001724275.1 Gemmatimonadetes bacterium SCN 70-22 | reverse complement strand
CCCCGCCGGCCCCGCTCCCGCCGTGGGGACGACGGTGGGGATTTCCGTGCGCGCCCCGGAGTCGCTGGTGTACGACCGCGCGGGGCGCCTGGCGGGGCGGGGGGTGGAGTGAGCGAAGCCGTGCGCGCTCCCCGTCGCGGATTGCGCCTGGCGGACTCCCGCCCGGGTGGCGCCCAGGCGGCCGGTCGGCGCCCCGTGCCACGTGGCGCGGCGGCGCGCCGGGTGGCAGCGCGCCGGGTGGCAGCGCGCCGGGTGGCAGCGCGCCGGGTGGCAGCGCGCCGGGTGGCAGCGCGCTGGGTGGCAGCGCGCCGGGTGGCAGCGCGCCGGGTGGCAGCGCGCTGGGTGGCCGGGCTCTGGGTGGCGGTGCTCCTCTCCGGATGCGGTGGCGGCGAGGACGAGATCGTCCTCCGCATGACGTCGTGGCAGTCGCCACAGGAGAACGTCCTCGACCTCCCGGCCGTGCAGGCGTTCGAGCGCGAGCACCCGGGGGTCCGCGTCGTCAACGAACCGGTGAGCAACCAGGCCGAGTACCGCGAGAAGGTCATCACCGCGATCGCGTCCGGTAGCCCACCCGACGTCCTCCTCCTCGACGGCATCGACGTCCCGTCGTTCGCGCAGGCGGGGGTCCTCCTCGACCTGGCCCCCTTCGCCGCGCGCGCGGGGCTCGCGCTCGATGCATTCTTCCCCAGCGTCCTGGCGATGTTCTCGCGCGGCGATTCGGTCCTCGCCTTCCCGAAAGGGTTCTCCCCGGTGGTCTACTACTACAACCGGAGGCTGTTCGATGCGGCGGGGCTCGCCTATCCTCGCGACGGGTGGACCTTCGACGAGTTCCTGCGCACGGCGCGGGCGCTGACGATCGATCGCGATGGCGACGGGACGCCGGAGCAGTGGGGGACCGCCGTGGACCGGCGCTTTCACACGTGGCAGGCGATGGTGTGGAGCGGCGGGGGCGACATCCTCCAACCCGACGGGCGCCGAGCCAGCGGGGCGCTCGATGCGCCGGCCACGGTGCGCACGCTCGGCTTTCTCACGTCGCTGGCCGTCGAGCACAAGGTCGCGCCGCGCCCCAATGCCTTCCGCGCCGTCTCGGGAAACGAGACGCGCCTCTTCTACTCGGGACGCCTCGCCCTCCTTCCCAGCGGGCATTGGCTCATCCCCAACATCCGCGCCCAGCTGGCCCGGGGGCAGTTGTCGTTAGGCGTGGTCTCCTTCCCGCATGCCCCGGGGGCGGCGCCGGCCACGCCGCTCTTCGCCTCGGGGTGGGCGGTCCCGCGCAACGCCACCCATCGCAAGCTGGCCGTCGAGCTGGCCGCCGCGCTGGCTGGCGCCGCGGCGCAACGCCACCGCCTCGCCGCCGGGCTCGAGCTCTCCACCATGCCCGCGGTGCAGGCGGAGTTCGCCTCGCACGACACGCTGGGGCTCGAACGCGCCTTCCTGGCGCAGGTCGCCTTCGGACGCCCCCCGTGGGGGGCGCGCATCACGCGCTTCCGCGAGGTGGAGGCGCAGCTCCCCGACATCATCGATCGCGTCGTCATCCGCGGGGAACCGGTCGCCGACGTCGCGCGCGACGTGGCACGCCGGCTCGACGAGGTCCTCCGGCGGTGAGCGCCACGTCCACCGCCCTCCGCATCGCGATGCGCACCGTGATCGGGGTGTGCATCGCGTGGGCGATCGCCACCTTCCTCGTCGTCGCCCGGGCCGGCGCCCACGTCGAGTATGCGCTGGCCGCCCACGAGGCGCGAACGGTCGTCCGGGCGCTCGCCGAGGATTCGCTCGCCCGCCCGTCGCCCCGGCGCCGGCTCGTGGCCGAGGGGGCGCTCAGGCGCGCGCGCGGCGAGCTGACACGCTTCCTCGGCCGCCAGGCGCAACCACTCGAGGGACGCGACCGCGTCATCGTGCACCGCGGTTGGTGGCGCCAGGCCATCAGCGTCCCGGTGAAGGACCGCGACCAGTGGGAGATCACCGGAGTGATGGCCCTGCAGGTCGAGCCGTGGCGCAACCTCCGCATTCCCGCCGCTGGCCTCGCGCTCGCCGCCATCCTCGGCGCCACGCTCGCCACACGAGGTCTCCGCCGGTTGGCGGCCGATCCGAAGTCCTCCATCTACGCCACCCTCAGCGTCCCCGCCGCCGTCCTCGCGGTCACCATGTCGGCGCTGGCGGTGCTCGTCCGCCTGCGGATCGAGCTCGCCGCCCGCGACCTCCCTCCCCCCACGGCCGTCACGCGCTTCGACGCGCTCGCCCTCCCGCTCCCCTCGGCGCCCCTGGCGGCGCTCGCCCTCACGCTGATCCTCGCCGTCGCCATCGCGGCGCTCTTCGCCGCAGGCTGGGCCGCCTCGGCGCGCCGCCGTCCGGCCGACCGCCGCGAGACGCTCACCGCGTGGGGGTTCCTCGCTCCCAGCGCATTGCACCTGCTGATCTTCACCGCCGGCCCGCTCGCCTTCACACTCTACGTGTCGTTGCATGACTGGGACCTGCTGGGGATCGACCGCCCGTTCGTCGGGGTGGGGAACTACCTCGAGCTGGGGCGCGACCCGCTCTTCTGGAAGGCGCTGGCCAACACCGCCCTCTACTCCGTGTACGTCCCCGTCAGCATGGCGCTCGCCCTCGGAGCGGCGCTCATCCTCGACCAGCCGCTGCGCGGGATGAAGGCGTTGCGCGCGATCGTCTTCCTTCCGACCGTCGTCTCCTTCGTCGCCATCGCCGTCGTCTGGCAGTGGATCTTCAACGTCGACTACGGCCTTCTCAACTACCTGCTGCGCGCCGTGCGGCTGCCGGGCGTCGACTGGCTCGGCAACCCGAAGACGGCGCTGATCGCCGTCATGATCGTCTCGGCCTGGGTGCAGCTCGGCTACCAGATGGTCATCTACCTCGCGGGGCTGCAGGGGATCCCGCCGCACCTGCACGAAGCGGCCACCCTCGACGGGGCCACGCCGTGGGCCCGCTTCCGTCACATCACCTTTCCCCTCCTGCGCCCCGTCACCATCTACCTCTTCGTCACCGGGATCATCTGGTCATTCCAGGTCTTCACTCTCGTCTACGTCATGACCGAGGGAGGCCCCGTGCACGCCACCGACGTCCTGGTCTATCGCATCTACCAGAATGCGTGGGAGTTCCGCCGCATGGGCTACGCCTCCGCGATGAGCTGGGTCCTCTTCGCGATCCTGCTGGGGCTGACCCTCCTCCAGTGGCGCGTCATCAACCGGAAGGTGGACGATGTCGCGTGAGCGCCTGACGCGCCGGCGCGTCGTGGCCGGCTATGCCGCGGCCATCCTGCTGGCGCTGGTGATGCTCATCCCCTTCCTCTGGATGCTCTCCACCGCCCTGATGGAGGAGTTCGAGGTCTTCCAGTTCCCGCCGCCGCTCGTGCCGGCGTCGCCGCAGTGGGCCAACTTCCCGAACGCCCTCACCCAGCTCCCCTTCGGGCGCTTCTTCATCAACAGCGGGATCCTCGCCGCCTGCATGGTGGTGGGGCAGACCTTCACGGGGGCGCTGGGCGGCTATGCCTTCGCCCGTTTCCGCTTTGCCGGGCGTGGCGCCGCCTTCGCCGCGTACCTCGGGGCCCTCATGATCCCCGGCATCGTCCTCCTGATCCCGCGCTTCCTCCTCATCGACGCGTTAGGCGGCGTGGATACCATCGCCGGGCTCGTCTCCACCGAGCTCGTCTCGGTCTGGGGCGTCTTCATGATGCGGCAGTTCTTCCTCACCCTTCCGCGCGACACCGAGGACGCCGCCCGCATCGACGGCGCCTCGGAGTGGACGATCTTCTGGCGCATCGCCCTCCCGCTGGCGCGCCCGGCCCTCGCCACCCTGGCCCTCTTCGCCTTCATCGACGCCTGGAAGTCGTTCCTGTGGCCGCTCGTCGTGACCCAGTCGATGGAGATGCGCACGGTCGAGGTCGGGATCGCCTCGTTCCATGGGCTCTACTATGCCAACTGGCCCTATCAGATGGCGGCAGCCGTCACGGCATTGGTCCCCGTCCTCGTGGCATTCCTGGCCTCGCAACGGTTCTTCACGAGGGGGATCCAGCTGACGGGGATTCGCTGAGTCCGCCTCCCCGCGCTCCCTGGCCCCCCCGGCGGCGGCTCCGCAGCATATCGTTACCGAAGGTGCATGGAATCGGTCATTCTGTCCGAAGGAGGGATACCCGGGATTGGCCGCGGGTTCACCCTCGCCCCCGCACTCCGTCCCCTCTCCGAATGGCTCCCCGTCCGCTCAATACCGCGGTGCACCCGCTCGCCATCGTCTCGGACATCGCCGTGCGGCTCGCGTCGGGCCATGACGTCGTGGCCAAGACCAACGACGTCCTCGAACACCTCGTCGCCGCGTTCGGGGTCCGCGAAGCGGGTCTCTGGCTCTACAGCGCCAAGGGACTCGTCTGCTCCCTCCGCGCCGGCGAGTCCACGATCACCGCCGACGAGGTGGCGGCTCTCCTCGAGGGAGGCGAGGGGAGCGGCGCGACCCTGGCCGTTCACCGCCTCGTGGCGGGGAGCCGGCGCCTCGGGGCGATCGCGTTGCGGCTGGCGCAGCCGCTGGGGAGCGAGCCCCTTCTCGCCTTCGGTACCGTGGCCAACATCCTCGCCCTCGAGCTCTCGCGCGCCGACCAGCTGCGCCACCTCGAGGGCGAGATCGAGCGCCGCACCCGTCAGCTCGACGACGAGAAGCGCTTCACCGAGCAAATCGTCGACTCGCTCCCGGTGGGGCTCTACGTGATCGATCGCGAGTATCGCGTCCAGGCCTGGAACCGCAAGCGCGAAACCGGGATGCAGGGGATCTCGCGCGAGCAGGCGCTGGGGCGGACGATCTTCGAGATTCTCCATCGCGCCCCGGCGGAGGCATTGCGCAAGGAGTTCGACGAGGTCTTCCGGACCGGGCGCATGCAGCAATTCACCATCGAGTCACGGGCCAGCGGCGAGGCGCGCAGCTACCGCATCACCAAGCTCCCCATGCGACTCGGCGACGCGGCCATCACCCACGTCATCACCATCGGCGAGGACGTCACCGACTGGACACAGGCGCAGGACCGGTTCGCCCAGTCGGAGAAGCTGGCCGCCATCGGCCAGCTCGCCGCCGGGGTCATGCACGAAGTGAACAACCCGCTGGCCACCATCTCCGCCTGCGCCGAGAGCCTCGGCTTCCGCCTCGACGACCTGCGGTCACAGGGGGTCGACGTCCCGCCGCAGGCGGGCGAGTTTCTCCGCATCATCGACGGCGAGGTGCAACGCTGCAAGCGGATCGTCGATGGCCTCCTCGACTTCTCGCGCCCGCGGTCCGCCGAGAAGGTCCCCGTCGGCATCAACGAGGTGGTGGAGCAGGCAGTCTTCCTCGTCAGGCACCACGCCCGCTTCCGCCGATTGCAGCTGCAGACGCTCCTCGCCGCGGACCTTCCCGCCGTCGAGGGCAACGCGGAGCAGCTGGTCCAGGTGCTGATGGCGCTGCTGATCAACGCCGCCGACGCCATGCCGGACGAGGGGACCATCACCATCCGCACCCGGGGGGGGCTCTCGCGCGCCGAGGGGGTGATTGCCGAGGTCATCGACGAGGGAGCGGGAATTGCCCGCGCCGACCTCCCGCGCATCTTCGAGCCGTTCTTCTCCACCAAGGCGCCCGGGCGGGGGACGGGGCTTGGCCTCTCCATCTGCTACGGGATCATCACGGAGCACGGAGGGCGCATCGAGGTGGACAGCGCGGTCGGGGCAGGGAGCACCTTCCGGATCCTCCTCCCGGGGGTCGTTCCGGCGTGACAGACACGCCACACATCAAGGTCCTCGTCGCCGAGGACGAGCTGCACCTCGGCTCCCTGCTCGAGCAGTTCCTCGCGTCCCGGGGGCACGAGGTGACCGTCGTGCGCGACGGCGAGTCGGCGCTCGCCACCTTGCGCACCGAGTCCTTCGACGTTGCGCTCCTCGACATCGTCATGCCCGGTCTCGACGGCCTCGAGGTCCTTCGCCTCCTCCGCGACGAGCCCTCACCGCCCGAGGTCATCATCATCACCGGCAACGGGACGGTGGAGACGGCGATCGGCGCCATGCGCCTCGGCGCGTACGACTACCTCACCAAGCCCTATCGCATGGCCGAGATCGACGTGCTCGTCCGGCGCGCCTGGGAGCGACGCGAACTGGCGCGCGAGAACGCGCGCCTCGAGAAGCGACTGGCGTCGGTCGATCCCCTCCCCGAGCTCGTCACCCGCCATGCGGCCTTCCGGGAGGTCCTGGACATGGTTCCGCGCGTGGCGCGGAGCCTGGCCCCCGTCCTCATCACCGGAGAATCGGGGACGGGGAAGGAGCTGGTCGCGCGTGCCATACACCGGCTCTCCGAGCGCGGCCGCGGCCCGCTGCTCGACATCCACTGCGGCGCCATCGGCGGCGCCTCCGTGGAGGGAGAGCTGTTCGGGGTGGAGAGCGTCTCCCTCCATGGGCGTGATGGACGACGGGCGGGGCTCCTCGAGCTCGCCTCGGGCGGGACGCTGTTCATGGACGAAATCGCCGCCCTCGACGGGCGGCAACAGGGGGCGATCCTCCGTGTCCTGGAGCAGGGGACCTTCTTCCGGGTCGGGGGGACGCAGAGAGTCACGCTCAACGCCAGGATCATCACCGCGACCAACCGGGACATCGACGCCCTGGTCGCCGCCGGCGACTTCCGCGATGACCTGTTCTACCGCATCAACACGGTGCGGCTCGACCTCCCCCCGCTCCGCGAACGCCGAAGCGACATCCCCCTCCTCGCCGAGCGGTTCCTCGAGCGACTGGCTGGAGGACGGACCCTGCGCCTCAGCGACGGCGCGGTGGAGCTACTCCACTCCTACGACTGGCCGGGGAACGTGCGGGAGCTGCGAAACGTGATGGAACGGGCCGTCCTCCTCGCCCGCAGCGACACGATCGACGTGCGCGACCTCCCTCTCACGCTGCCACTCGGCGACCGCGCGCCGTCCGCCGCCGGCGCCAGCGCCCTTCGCCCCCTCGCCGAGCTGGAACGCGACCACATTCGCCTCGTGCTCGACCGGGTGAACTGGCATCAGGGTCGCGCCGCAGCCATCCTCGGCATATCCTCCAAGACACTTTACCGGAAGATCCGGGAATACGGCTTCGAGCGCGCGAGCGAACTGCAGAATAGCACATGAAAGTTCTTGTCATCGAGGACGATCCCACCGTGGGCGCGTTCATCAAGCGCGGGCTGGAGGAACAGCGATGGGGGGTGACACTCGTCACCGATGGCGAGGAGGGTGAGCGGGTTGCGGCGACCGAGTCGTTCGACGTCGTGATCCTCGACATGCGACTTCCGGGGAAGTCCGGGCTCGATGTCCTGCAAAGCCTGCGTTCGCGCGGCTTCGAGAAGCCGGTCCTTATCCTCACGGCGCAGGACGCGGTCGACACCAAGGTCAAGACGCTTCGCGCCGGGGCCGACGACTACGTCACGAAGCCCTTCGCCTTCGAGGAGCTCCTGGCCCGCGTCGAAGTCCTGGCCCGTCGCCCGAGGGCGATGGCCTCGCCGCTGCTCCGCGTCGCCGATCTCGAGCTCAACCGCGACACCCGCGAGGTGCATCGCGCCGGCCGAGTGGTCGACCTGACTCCCAAGGAATTCGCGGTCCTGGAGTACCTGATGCGGCATGCCGGCCGGGTCATGAGCCGGACGCTGATCACCGAGTACGCCTGGGGGTATCACTTCGACCCCGGGACCAACATCGTGGACGTCGTGATCAACCACCTGCGCAAGAAGATCGACGCCGGCCACGACAAGAAGCTGATCACGACGGTACGCGGCGTCGGCTACGTGGTGAAGAGCTAGGCCTCTCCCGTCTTCTCGTCCTCTCGTCCTCTCGTCTTCTGGTTCGAGCGTGTCCTCCCTCCGCTCCAAGCTGACCCTTCGCTACACCGCGGTCATGCTGACCTCGATGGTCCTGTTCGCGGGCGCGATCTTCTTCGCCCGCCGGGCGGGGGTCATGCGCGAAGCGGCGCAGCAGGCGATCGCCCATGGGGACCTCGCCGTCGCCATCCTGCGAGCGACCCAGCGAGCCGGGGCGGAGCAGATCATCGTCTCCGACTCTCTGGTCGGCTCGGTCCTCAATAAGGATGTGGCCCGCCTCCTGGTCGAGATTCCGGGCTACCTCATCGTGTTCGACGACGAGAGCGGGCGGCGGCTCTACACGTCGAGGGCGGTCAACGACCTCTACTTTCTCCCGGGGAGTCTCGCGCAGCGCGACCTCGCCCAGCGCGACATCGAGCGATTCGAGAACTCGCTGGCCCAGGTCGAGGGGTCGTCGCGGGCGGTGCGGGTGCAACTCCGGGTCGGCGACCTGATCCTGGTAGAGCGTCGGAGCAGCGATCCGATCTTCGGTCGCCGGCGCGTGATCGCCGGAGTTAACCTCAAGGAGTACGATAGTTCTGCGCGCGAAGTCCTTGGCAGCGTTCTACTTATATTTCCCATCGTAGTCGTTCTCTCGGCGGGCGGCGCGTGGATGATCGCCGGGCGGGCTATCGCTCCGATCGACCGGATCACCACCGAAGTCGAGGACATCACCGACGGGCGGTCGCTGCATCGCCGGTTGGCGGTCGAGTCGAGCGGCGACGAGCTGGCCCGCCTGACGACGACGCTCAACGCCATGATCGGGCGATTGGAGAGCTCGTTCGGGGCGCTCCGCCGCTTCACCGCCGACGCCTCGCACGAGCTCAAGACGCCGCTGGCGGTGATGCGGGCCGACGTGGAGCGCGCGATGCAGGCGCAATCCCACTCGACCGAACAGCTGGTGGCGCTGGAGGAGGCGCTGGAGCAGACGACGCGGATGGCCGACCTGGTGGACTCGCTCCTGACGCTCGCCCGCGCCGATGAGGGGCGTTTCGACCTGCACCGGGAGCCGGTCGCGATGGAGCCCCTCGTACGGGAGGTCATGGAGACGGCGATCATCCTCGGCGAGGACGCCGGCCTCCAGGTCGCGATGCCGACCGTGGAGCCCCTCGTGGTGATGGGCGACCGGACGCGCCTGCGCCAGCTCTTCCTGAACCTCGTCACGAACGCCATCAAGTACACGCCACGCGGCGGGAAGGTGGAGCTGAATCTCTCCCGTCACGATGCCCAGGTGCACTTCAGCGTCAAGGACTCGGGGATCGGGATCGCCGCCGCCGATCTCCCCTTCATCTTCGAGCGATTCTGGCGGGCCGACCAGGTCCGGTCGCGCTCGTCCGGACGCAGCGGCTTCGGCCTCGGACTCGCCATCTCGCAGTGGATCGCTCAGGCGCACGGCGGGCAGCTGCTGGTGCAGTCACGCCTGAATCGGGGGACGACCTTCACGGTGGTGCTTCCCGTGGCCGAGGGCGTGTCCGCGACCGAGTCGGCGGATGAGGAATTGCCAACGGTTCGGTCGGTAAGCTGAGGCGTGGCGGTCGCATATCAATGCAAGGCTGAGGTCGGATGGAGCGGCGACCTCGGGGGCGAACCGAATCCTAATTCGCGCTTCATCGATTCTTAATCGAGACGCTATTCCGTGATCACGCACGGACCGTAGAATCGACGCGTCCACCACAGACGCTGTTCTGCCAACGTGTCCCGACGGTCGAGGGTTATGTTCAACAACCTGGTCGAGTCCAAGCGCAAGAAGCAGCGGAGCCCTGCGGGCATCTTCTTCTCCTTTGTGCTGCATGCCGGCATGATCACCCTGGTGGTCTATGCAGGCGGGCATGCGGCGCAGGAGTTCGAGAAGCCGAAGCAGGAGAAGGTCGAGTTCGTGGAGATGAAGAAGGATGAGCCACCTCCACCGAAGAACGAACCGCCTCCGCCGCCCCCTCCGGACGTGGTTGCGGCTCCGCCGCCGCCCAAGGGGTTCCAGATCCTGACGGCTCCCGTCGAGATCCCGGACGTCCTCCCCGACATCGACCTTTCCAAGAAGGTCACTGACGAGGCGGACTTCTCGGGCAAGGGTGTCGCGGGTGGAACCTCGAAGGGCGTCGAAGGCGGGAAGCCGCAGCTCGTCGCCAATCAGGACCAGCCGTTCTTCGAGTTCCAGGTGGAGAAGCCGGTGCAGGCGCTCCCCGGCGGGTCCTCACCGCGCTATCCCGACATCCTCCGTCAGGCGGGCGTCGAGGGCGAGGTGCTCGCGCAATTCGTCGTCGACACGACGGGGCGCGCCGAGATGTCCTCGTACAAGGTGCTCAAGACCACGCACGAACTGTTCGGGAACGCGGTGAAGAATGCGCTGCCCGGCATGCGCTTCATCCCTGCCGAAGTCGGCGGCCGCAAGGTGCGTCAGCTCGTGCAGCAGCCGTTCTCGTTCGCGATTTCGAAGTAATCGGTTCGACCCCTAACCACTTGTCTGGAGAAACTCGGTTATGAATCTGGATTTCGCGGAAATCTGGGCGTCAACGCCAGTCTTTGGTAAGTTCCTGTGGGCCGTGCTGGCGTTCATGTCGGTGTGGTCGCTGTCGGTCGGCATCTCGAAGGTCTGGCAGCTGCGCCGCGCGCAGAGCGAGACCATCAAGTTCGCGCCGGAGTTCTCGCAGTTCCTCGAGGAGGACAACCTCGGCGAGGCGATCAAGCTCGCCGAGAGCTACAAGAAGTCGCACGTCGCCCGTGTCCTCGGTGGCGCGCTGGCCGAAGTCAAGCCGCTCATCATGGACGGCTCGGTCACGGTGTCCGACATCAACACGGCCGAGCGCGCGGTCGAGCGCGAGATGCTGATGGAGATGGTGTCGCTCAAGCGCGGCCTCGCCGTCCTCGCCACGGTGGGTTCGACGGCGCCGTTCGTCGGCCTCCTCGGGACGGTGTTCGGCATCATCAACGCCTTCGAAGGCATGGCCAAGTCGGGGTCGGGCGGCATCACCGCCATCGCCGCCGGTATCGCCGAGGCGCTCATCGCCACGGGCTTCGGCCTCATCGTCGCCATCCCGGCCGTGTGGTTCTACAACTACTTCACGACCAAGATCGACAACCTCTCCGCCGAGATGACCTACACCTCGAAGGAGATGATCGACTACCTCATCAAGGGCGTCTCGGGCGAGTTCGGCCGGTCGCGCTTCACCCGCGAGTTCAACACCCAGGCCCAGAGCGGCGGTCCGCTGACCTGATCCCCGCGATCGAGCGGTTTCCCGCACTCCACGTTTAGGAGGAACTCGTAATGGGCATGTCAGTTGGAAGTGGCGCCGAAAGCGTCAAGTCCGAACCGAACGTCGTGCCGATGATCGACGTCATGCTGGTGCTCCTGATCATCTTCATGGTCGTGACACCGGCGCTGGCGGCGGGGTTCCAGGCGGTCCCCCCCTCGGGGATCAACCTGAAGACCCACCCCGAGGAGGACTCGGACCAGGTCCTCGGCATCGACAAGGAAGGACAGTACTACCTCAACAAGCGCGCGCTCCAGAACGACAAGCTGGCCGAGACGCTCAAGTCGATCTACGACGCGCGCACCATCGACAAGATCCTGTACATCAAGGCCGACAAGGACCTGCCGTACGAGAAGGTGCTCGATGCCATGGACATTGCCTCGCGCAATGGCGTGCGTGTCGTCGGCGCCGTCACGGACCAGGTGCCGGGCACGGAATCCACCGTCGCCGGGGACCGCCCCGACGAGACCAAGAAGTAGAGGACTCTGCCCATGGGAATGTCAGTAGGGGGTAAGGGCGGCGGACTCAACAACGAGCCCAACGTCGTCCCCATGATCGACGTGCTCCTCGTGCTCCTGATCATCTTCATGGTCATGCAGCCGATGGCGCGCAAGGCAATGGACCTGCAGCTCCCCGACCCGCAACCCCAGGTCGCGGCGGCCAATGCCGTGTCGAACCAGATCGTCCTCGAGGTTCTCCCCGGCGACCAGTTCGCCATCAACAAGGAGCCGGTCGCCAAGGACGGCCTCCTGCGGCGCCTCAAGGAGATCTACGATCCCCGCCCGGACAAGATCATGTTCGTGAAGGGCGATCCGACGGTGAAGTACCAGCAGGTCATCTTCGCCATGGACCAGGCGCGCGGGGCCGGCGTCAAGGTCATCGGCGTCACGCCGAAGGAAGCGGCACCGGCGTCGCAATAGGCGGCACCGGCGCCGCACCAAGCGGCACCGGCGCTGGATGTATGCGGACGGCGGGCTCCCTCGGGGGCCCGCCGTTCGCGTTGGGCGACGGTACGTGACGTCGGTGAACCCTTCGCGCGACAGGATCGTATAACTTCCAGTCGCCTCCCTCACTGCGCCTCCCACTCGTGACGCTGGCCACCCCAGATCCGCGCTCCCCCCGGCCCAAGCGGCCGCCGCTGCGTCCGCCCATCGGCATTCCCTCGCGTGCGGAGTCGCGCCGCGAGGGGACCGTCGTTTCCGTCCTGATCCACGCGCTCCTTCTCTTCCTCATCGTCGCTCCTCCCGTCTTCGTCGCGACCACGCTGGACTACGTCCCGAAGCAGGGAGCAGGCGGGCCTGGGGCTGCGGGTGGGGGAGGAGGGGGCTCGGGAGGGATGGGGGGGCGCATCCTGCGCGAGCGTCTGCGCTACGTGCAGGTGGCGCCGCCGCCGGCCGAGCAACCCGCCGCCAAGCCGGAAGTCACCCCGCCCAAGCCGGTCGAGGTGCCGAAGCCGGAGGTCGTCAAGCCGCCGCCTCCTCCTCCCGTCGTCCCCCCAGCGACCGACCCGGCGGCTGCGGCCGCGAGCAAGGACGTGAAGGACGTCAGTGTCGTGAGCGGGGCAGGCGGCGGCTCGGGCAAGGACGGGAGCGGAGGGAGTGGCCCGGGGAGCGGTGGGGGCGTGGGCTCCGGGGTCGGGACCGGACGTGGATCGGGGGTCGGCCCCGGCACGGGTGGAGGAGGAGACGCGAACTATCCTCCCTCCGTCATCTCGCTCCCGATCCTTCCGCTCCCCGTCCCCAGCAAGGTCCGTCCGTACAAGCTCGTTGCCTACTTCGAGGTCGATACGACGGGGAACGCACGCCTCCTCGCCTTCAATCCCTCCAGCGACGGCGGCTACAACAAGCGCATCCGCGAGATGCTGAGCGAGATCCGCTTCCGCCCCGCCACGCGCCCGGACGGGCGCCCGGTCCTCGACACCGCCGTCGTCACCGCCGAAGCGCCGCGGTCCTGACGTCAGCCGGCGTCATCCTTAGCGAATGACGCTCTGGCCGCCATCTCGGGGCACCCGTATAATTGCGCGGTTTTCTGCCGCACTCGGCCGGACCCCGTCCTGCGCCCGGTGCCACCGTCACGACACACGCGACATCGCAGGAGAGGCGTGGCCGCATCGCACGACGCACGCACGGGATCGGATTTTGTCCGCGCACTGACGCTGACCGATGCCACCATGCTCGTGGCCGGGTCGATGATCGGCTCCGGCATCTTCATCGTGTCGGCCGACATCGCGCGAACGGTCGGCTCGCCGCTCTGGCTCCTCCTGACGTGGATCGCCACAGGAGTCGTCACCGTGCTCGGGGCGCTCGCCTATGGGGAACTGGCGGCAATGTTCCCCAGGGCCGGCGGGCAATACGTCTTCCTGCGCGAATCGATGGGTCCACTCATGGGGTTTCTCTATGGCTGGACCCTTTTTCTTGTGATCCAGACGGGGACGGCGGCCGCGGTCGCCGTGGCGTTCGGACGATTCCTCGGGGTCCTCTTCCCCTCGATCGGCGCCGAGCAGTTCGCCTGGTTCCCGCACGGCGAGATCTGTGTCGCGGCGCTCGGCTGTGATGCGCCCGGCAAGGCCTTCGAGGTCGGGCTCTCGCCGCAGCGCGTGGCGGCGCTCGCCAGTGTCTGGGTCCTGACGGCGATCAACCTGCGCGGCGTGCGGGAAGGGAAGGCGCTGCAGACCACGCTGACCGTCGTGAAGACGGCGGCGCTCGCCTTCATCGTCATCGTGGGATTGTCCTTCGGGAGAAGCGCCGAGGCGGTCGCCGCGAACTTCGGCGGCAACTTTACCGGCACCCCTCCCGCGGGATCGGCGCTCGTCCTCGCGTTCGGCGCCGCCATGGTCGGCTCGCTCTTCTCCAGCGATGCGTGGAACAACGTGACGTTTGCTGCCTCCGAGGTGCAGCACCCGCAGCGCAACCTCCCGCTGGCCCTCCTGCTGGGGACGGGGATGGTGAGCGTCCTCTACATCATGTCCAACGTGGCGTACCTCAACGTCTTGCCGCTGGCGGGAGACCCCACGGGAGCGACGGCCGTCGCGCGCGGGATCCAGCACGCCACGCAGGACCGGGTGGCCACGGCGATGATGGAGACCGTGTTCGGGACCGGCGGGACGACGCTGATGGCGATCGCCATCCTCATCTCGACCTTCGGCTGCAACAATGGGCTCATCCTCGCGGGGGCGCGGGTCTGCTGGGCGATGGCCCGAGACGGCGTCTTCTTCGCGCGCGCGGGGCGGCTCAACGCCCGCGGCGTCCCCGGGTTCGCCCTCGTCGTCCAGTCGCTCTGGATCTCGGCCCTGTGCCTGACGGGGACGTACGGCCAGCTCGTCGATTACGTCATCTTCGCGGCCCTGGTGTTCTACTGCCTGACGACGATCGGGCTCTTCATCCTCCGCCGGACGCGGCCCGGGACGCCGCGTCCGTACCGGGCCATCGGCTACCCGGTGCTGCCGGGGCTGTACGTCGTCCTGGCCGGGGCGCTGGCGGTGATCCTGCTCCTCGCGGACAAGACGCGGGCGCAGGCGATGGCCGGGCTGGCGATCGTCTTGTTAGGCATTCCCGTCTTCTACCTCTGGCGGGCGTGGCGTGGCGCGCCGCTGGCGGGCGGCTGATGGGCGCGCGCATGTTGGTGCACGGCGGGCGGCCGGCATGGGCCGCCGCCCGGAAGGGCATGTGGTGGTCAACCCGACCCTAGACGGAGAGTTCGGCATGACGAACGTGCGGGAGAGAGTTCGGCACACGGTGGGGCGCGTGGCGCGCACACTCGCCCTGGCGACGGCGGGGGCGCTGTTGTGGACCGCGCCCGTGTCGTCGCTGGGGGCGCAGGGACCCGGCCCCGAGCCGGTGGTGGCGGCCGCACAGCCCCCCGATGCCCAGGCGGCCGCGGCGGGGGCGGTGCAGGGGGAGGCCGGGCATCGCCCCGGAGGTGAGGCCAACCTCGTCGTCCCCGACCTCTCGACCTCGACCTTCCTGGGCGGGATCAACGGGACCACGCTCCTGCTGAGCGGGATCGTGGTGTGCGTCCTCGGCCTCCTCTTCGGGCTGTCGATATACCGACAGCTGCAAGGCATGCCGGTCCACAAGTCGATGCTCGAGGTCTCGGAACTCATCTACGAGACCTGCAAGACCTACCTCGTCACGCAGGGAAAGTTCATCCTGCTGCTCTGGCTCTTCATCGGCGCCGTCATCCTGCTGTACTTCAAGGCGCTGATCGGCTTCCCGTGGGACCGGGTGCTCATCATCCTCGTCTTCTCGCTCGTCGGCATCGCCGGGAGCTACGGCGTGGCCTGGTTCGGCATTCGCGTGAACACCTTCGCCAATTCGCGTACCGCCTTCGCCGCGCTCAAGGGGAAGCCGTATCCGTGCTACGCCATCCCGCTCAAGGCCGGGATGTCGATCGGGATGATGCTCATCTCGGTCGAGTTGCTCCTGATGCTCCTCATCCTGCTCTTCATCCCCGGGGACTACGCCGGCCCGTGCTTCATCGGCTTCGCCATCGGCGAGTCGCTGGGGGCGGCGGCGCTCCGCATCGCCGGCGGCATCTTCACCAAGATCGCCGACATCGGCGCCGACCTGATGAAGATCGTCTTCAAGATCAAGGAAGACGACGCCCGCAACCCCGGCGTGATCGCCGACTGCACCGGTGACAACGCCGGCGATTCCGTCGGCCCGTCGGCCGACGGCTTCGAGACGTACGGTGTGACCGGCGTGGCCCTGATCTCCTTCATCCTGCTGGCGGTGCGGGAGCCGGCGGTGCAGGTGCAGCTCCTCGTCTGGATCTTCATGATGCGCGTCATGATGGTCGTGGCGTCCGGGCTCTCCTACTTCATCAACGAGGCGGTGGCCAAGTCGCAGTATGGCGACGCGCACAAGATGAACTTCGAGGCGCCGCTCACCCGCCTGGTGTGGCTCACGTCGATCATCTCGGTGATCATCACGTACGCGGCATCGTATCTCCTCATCCCATCCATCGGCGACGGGACGATGTGGTGGAAACTGGCCACGATCATCACCTGCGGAACGCTGGCCGGCGCCATCATCCCCGAGTTCGTCAAGATCTTCACCTCCACGGAGTCGCGGCACGTGCGCGAAGTCGTGACGGCCTCACGCGAGGGCGGCCCATCGCTCAACATCCTCTCCGGGCTCATCGCCGGGAACTTCTCGGCGTACTGGTTAGGCATGGCGATCATGTCGCTCATGGCCATCGGGTACTACGTCAGCATCATGTTCCCCGCCGGGATGATGATGGCCCCCGCGGTCTTCGCCTTCGGCCTCGTGGCCTTCGGCTTCCTCGGCATGGGGCCGGTGACCATCGCCGTGGACTCGTACGGCCCCGTGACCGACAACGCGCAGTCCGTCTTCGAGCTCTCCACCATCGAACAGCTGCCGGGGATCGAGGCCGAAGTGCAGCGCGACTTCGGCTTCAAGCCGCAGTTCGAGGAGGCGAAGGAGTTCCTCGAGGAGAACGATGGGGCGGGGAATACCTTCAAGGCGACCGCCAAGCCCGTGCTCATCGGCACGGCAGTCGTCGGCGCGACGACGATGATCTTCTCCATCGTCGTCTCGCTCACCGAGGGACTCAAGCCCGAGTTCCTGCAGTACCTTTCCCTCCTCCACCCGCCGTTCCTGCTCGGGCTCGTCACCGGTGGCGCCGTGATCTACTGGTTCACCGGCGCATCGATGCAAGCGGTGACGACCGGCGCCTATCGCGCGGTGGAGTTCATCAAGGACAACATCAAGCTCGAGGGGACGACCAAGGCGTCGGTGGCCGATTCCAAGAAGGTGGTGGAGATCTGCACCCTGTACGCGCAAAAGGGGATGCTCAACATCTTCCTCACCGTCTTCTTCTCCACCCTGGCCTTTGCCTTCGTGGAGCCGTACTTCTTCATCGGCTACCTTGTGTCCATCGCCCTCTTCGGGCTCTACCAGGCGGTCTTCATGGCCAATGCCGGCGGCGCCTGGGACAACGCCAAGAAGATCGTGGAGACCGAGCTGAAGGCGAAGGGAACCGACCTGCATGCGGCGACGGTGGTGGGCGACACCGTCGGCGATCCGTTCAAGGACACTTCCTCGGTGGCCCTCAACCCGGTCATCAAGTTCACGACGCTCTTCGGCCTCCTGGCGGTGGAGCTCGCGGTGAGCATGACCAACAAGAGCGGGACCGGGCTCACCCACGCGCTGGCCCTCGTGTTCTTCGTGATCAGCGCCTACTTCGTCTATCGCTCGTTCTACGGGATGCGCATCGAGGCCTCCGCCGGGGCCGGTGTGCCGGCCAAGGCGTAGTCGCCGGCCCAGCCGCGGGGCCCGGCGGAAGGGTTCGCCCGGGCCCCGCGGTCTGCGTTTCCGCTCCCTCATCCAGCCCTGATGTCGAACTCCTCCATCTTTGCGCGCAAGTCGGTGGCCGACTGCGAGGCCGAGGCCTCGCTGGGCGGCGGGCTCAAGCGAACCCTCACCAAGTGGCACCTCACCGCGTTAGGCGTCGGGGCGACCATCGGGGCCGGGATCTTCGCGACCACGGGGACGGCGATCGTCGGCGACCCCGCCCGCCCCGGCGCAGGCCCGGCCATCGTCTTCTCGTTCCTCCTCACCGCCGTCGCCTGCGGCTTTGCCGCCCTCTGCTACGCCGAGTTTGCCGCGATGGTCCCGATCTCCGGCTCGGCCTACACGTATGCCTACGCCGCCATCGGCGAGTTCGTCGCCTGGATCATCGGCTGGGACCTCATCGTCGAGTACGCCGTGGGCAACATCGGGGTCGCGATCGGCTGGTCGGGGCACTTCCGCGAGCTCATATCGCACTTCGGCCTCCACCTCCCGGCCTGGCTCGCCACCGACTACCGCTCCGCCCACGATGCCTTCAACGCGGTCAGCGCGGGGTCGACCGACCCGGTCATGCAGTACCTCGGCTCGGCATGGAGCAGTGCCCCGCACCTGCTCGGGCTCCCGGTCATCATGAACCTCCCGGCGGCGCTGGTGGTCTTCGTGATCACCGTCGTCCTCGTCATCGGCATCCGGGAGTCCGCCAACACCAACAATGCGATGGTCCTCCTCAAGATCGGGATCATCATCTTCTTCCTTGCCATCGGCGTCTTCCTCATCAAGCCGGCCAACTGGAACGACCCGGGGCAGGGGGGCTTCGCTCCCAACGGCTTCGCCGGGGTCAGCGCCGCGGCGGCGATCATCTTCTTCAGCTACATCGGCTTCGACGCCGTGTCGACCGCCGCCGAGGAGGCCCAGAATCCCGCGAAGGACATGCCCTTCGGGATCATCATGTCGCTGGTGATCTGCACCGTGCTGTACGTGGCCCTCTCGCTCGTGATGACGGGGATGGCCCCCTGGCAGCAGCTGGGGACGGCAGAGCCGATGATTACCGCGCTCCAATATGCCGACGGCCCCCCCGCGCTCCTGGCGGCGTCGCGCTTCGTCATCGCGTTAGGCGCGGTCATCGCGATGGGAAGCGTCCTCCTCGTCTTCCAGCTCGGACAGCCGCGCATCTTCTACTCGATGGCCCGCGACGGCCTCCTCCCCCCCGTCATGGCGAAGGTCCACCCGCGCTTTCGCACCCCGTACGTCGGGACGATCCTGACCGGGACCTTCGTGGCGACCTTTGCCGCCTTCGCCAACATCGCCGAGGTGGTGGACCTGACGAACATCGGGACGCTCTTCGCCTTTGTCCTCGTCTCGGCGGGGGTCATCTTCCTGCGCAAGTCGGACCCTGACCGCGTGCGCCCGTTCCGGGTCCCAGGCGTCCCCTTCACCCCCCTGATCTCCATCGCGGCCTGCTTGTACCTTATGCTCCAGCTTCCGACCGTGACCTGGATCCGCTTCGGCATCTGGCTCGCGGTCGGTCTCGTGTTCTACTTCGTGTACGGCTATCGCCACTCGGCCCTTCGCACCGGCAAGCGCCCGGTCCTCTCGCCGCCAGGAGGGGAGGGGCACGCCGGGTGAGCTGACGCCCCTCTCGCCGACATCCCCACGCTGGCCGCGTCGCCTGCGTAAGGGATGAGCGCCTCCGCAGACGCCCCTCGTCCTCTCGTCTTCTCGTCTTCTCGTCTTCTCGCCCCACATGTCCGAATCGATTGGCAATTCCGGCACCGGGATGAAGCTCCACACCAAGATCCTGCTCGGCCTCCTGGTCGGTGCCACGTTAGGCGTGCTGGCCAACCAGACCCTCGGGGGGAAGCACCCGCTGGTGGAAGGGGTCAACCACTACGTGGCCGGCCCCATCGGGCAGATCTTCCTGCGGATGCTGTTCATGATCGTCATCCCGCTCGTCTTCGCCTCCATCTCCCTGGGGGTGGCGGGGCTGGGAGACATCCGGCGGGTCGGGCGCGTGGGGGGGAAGGCGATCGGGTACTTTCTTGGCTCCACGGCGCTCGCCGCCACGCTCGGACTCATCCTGGTCTCGCTCGTGCGCCCCGGGGCCAGCCTGGATCCCACCATCCGCGCCGAGTTGATCCAGACCTACGCCACGGATGCAACCTCGAAGGTGGAGGCGGCCGCCAATTCGACCTTCGGGATCGAGACGCTGGTCAACATCGTCACCCGCAACCCGCTCAAGTCGGCCGTCGATCTCGACATGCTCGGGATCATCTTCTTCGGGATCATGTTCGGGGCCGCCCTCACCCTCATCAAGGAGGAGAAGGCCAAGCCGATGATTGCCTTCCTCGACGGGCTGGAGGCGATCGTCATCAAGATCGTGGAGATCGCGATGCGGCTGGCCCCCTACGGCGTCACCGGGCTCATCTTCGGCGTCACCTCGCGGTTCGGCTTCCACCTGTTGAAGCCGCTCGCCTCCTACGTGATCGTCGTGCTCGGGGCGCTCCTGCTCCATGTCGTGATCAATGTCTCGGCCATCATCCGCTTCCTGGTGGGGATGTCGCCGATGCTCTTCTTCTCGCGCATCCGCTCGGCGCTGGTCACGGCGTTCTCCACGTCCAGCAGCAGCGCCACCCTCCCCACGGCGCTCGCCACCGCCGAGCAGAACCTGGGCATCCCGTCGCACATCGCCGGCTTCGTCCTCCCGTTAGGCTCCACGATGTGCATGAACGGGACGGCGCTCTTCGAGGGGATCACGGTCATCTTCCTCTGCCAGGTCTTCGGCGTCGACCTCTCGCTGGGGCAGATGATCGTGGTGATGGTGATGTCGGTCATCACCGCGGTCGGCGCGGCCGGCGTCCCGGGAGGGTCCATCCCCCTCCTCGTCGGCATCCTCACGATGTTCGGCGTCCCGGGCGAGGGGATCGCCCTCATCCTCGGGGTGGACCGCATCCTGGACATGTCGCGCACGACGGTGAACGTGTGCGGCGACCTCAGCGCCACCGCCTTCGTGGCGAAGTCCGAGGGGGTCTGGAACGCGTCGATGGTCCCGGCGGTCGAGGGGCTCGATGCCGGAGGGCGCGACGAGAGCCCGTGACGGAGCGTGGCGCTCCATGAGCGACGGGGGCGGCGGGGGCGGCGGGGGCGGCGGCGGCCGACCTCCGTCGCCCCGCGTGGGCGACGCTACCGCATCCCGCGCTCGGCGAGCACCCGCCGGCGCTCCTGCCATACCGCGATGACGCCCGGGGCGATGGACAGCAGGATGATCGCCAGCACGACCGCCGAGAAGTTGTCCTTCACGAAGGGGATGTTGCCGAAGAAGTAGCCGGCAAAGAGCATCGCGCCGACCCACGCCACCCCGCCGGTCACGTTGTACAGCGCGAAGCGCTGGTAGGTCATCGTCCCCGCCCCGGCCACGAAGGGGGCGAACGTCCGAATGATCGGGACGAACCGGGCCAGGATGATCGTCTTCCCGCCGTGGCGCTCGTAGAACTCGTGCGTGCGCTGGATGTGCTCCTTCTTCACCAGGGGGAGGCGCCCGGCCGCTGCCTGCGCGCCGAACTTGCTCCCGATCCAGTAGTTCACCGCGTCGCCGACGATGGCGCACGTGGTGAGGAGCACGAACAGGAGCACGATGTTGAGCGACCCGGTCGCCGCCGCCAGCGCGCCCACGGCGAACAACAAGGAGTCTCCCGGGAGAAACGGGGTCACGACCAATCCCGTCTCGGCAAAGATGATGAGCGCCAGCACTACGTACGTCCAGACGCCGGCCCAGTTCACCAGCACGGTGAGGTGGGCGTCCAGGTGGAGCACGTAGTCGATGAACGTCTGGATCAGTTCCATGATGTCGGGAAAGGGGACGAGATGCCCGCTTGCGTCGGCTAGGCCGCGGTGGCCCCGAGGAGGCGGAGCGCCGCGCGCACCGCCCCCCGTACCGGGACGACCTCTTCCTCGCGCAGCTGGGCGCCAGGGACGGCCGACTTGAGACGGTGGACCATCCGCTTGCGCAACAGCGATCCCTTCGCCAGCAGTCCGCCGCCTAACGCGAGAGGGACGGCGGCCCGCTCGTCACCGAACAGCTGGCGCGCGAGCGTGCGCGCGTGCAGCACCAGTTCCTCCACCGCCAGCGTCACGAGCGAGTTGGCCCGGAGGTCGCCTCCGTGCGCAACGCTCAGCACCACCGGTGCCAGCGTCGCGAGCGTGGCCGGGGTCGCGCCCGCAGCCCACGCCACCAGCTCCGGCACCTCGTTCACCTCGGCCGCCGTCAGGATCGCGCCGGAGAGCTGCGTTTCCGGCTCGCGCCCGTCGTGTGACGCCGTCACGATGCTGAGCGCCCGGCGGCCGATCCATGCGCCGCTTCCCTCGTCGCCGCATGCCGGTCCCCAGCCGCCCACGCGGGCAAAGGCCCCGGCCGGCCCGCGGCCGAAGCCTACCGATCCGGTGCCGCTGATCACCATGAGCCCCGGGCCGTCGCCGAAGGCATCCTCGAGCGCGATCATCGCGTCGGGCTGGACCGAGACATCCTCGGCCACCTCGCGTGCCAGCAGCGCCTGCCACAGGGCGTCGCGCTCCGAGTCGCGTCCCGCGCCCGCCACCCCGGCCACCAGGACCTTGGGGACGACGTCGGCCATCCGACAGGACGCCAGCGCCTCCCGCACCGCGGCGGCGATGACCTCGGCCGAGCGCTCGGCCTCGCCGGGGCGGACCGCGCTTGGCCCGCCCTCCGCCGTGGCCAGCTCCCTCCCGCTCTCGTCGGCGATCACCACGCGCGTGCGCGAGCCGCCACCATCGACTCCGGCGACGATGGTGATGCTCATGCCTTGTCCCTGCCGGGAACGGTGGCGGGCGCGGGATGGGTGAGTGACGACAGCATGCCGGTGATGAACGTGATGGTGGTGCCGATGAGGACGTACCAGGGCCAGGCGATCCGGGCCAGCGGGCCGAGTGATGACGCGAGCGAAGGATAAGCGGACGAGAGCTGCTTGGCGAAGACCACGAACGTCATCGTCGCGATCCCGACGGCCATCCCCGTGATCGCGTCGCGCTGGTTGGCGCGCCGCCATCCGAGTCCCAGCGCGAAGGCGCCTAACAAGCCGCCGTACGTGAACGACGCGATGGAGAGCGCCACCACCACCACCGGCGTCCCCTGGTTCTTGTAGAGGAGGGCCCCCCCGATGAGGATCACCGCCCAGAGCAGCGTGAAGATCCGGCCGGCCCGGAAGACGGCCGGATCGTCGGCCCGCTTCCCGGTGAGCGGGAGGTAGATGTCGTGCGTCGTCGCCGCCGACAACGAGTTGAGCGAACCCGAGACCGTGCTCATGGCCGCCGCGAGAATGGCGGCCACCACCAGCCCCGTCATCCCCGGCGGCATCACCTCGATGATGAACGTCGGGAATATCTCGTCGGGCTTCGGGAAGGTGCGGGCCTGGTAGTACGAGTAGAGCCCGATGCCGATGAAGAGGAACAGCGTGAACTGCGCCAGCACGGCGAACCCGCTTCCGATCAGTGACCGCCGCGCGTCGCGCAGCGACGCCGCCGCGAGCAGGCGCTGCACGATCAGCTGGTCGGCGCCGTGCGACGCCATGGAGAGGAACCCGCCGCCGATGACTCCCGCCCACACGGTGTGCGGCTTGCTCACGTCGGTCGAGAAGTCGAAGATGCGCAGCTTCCCTGCGCCCGCGGCCCGGTCGAGCACGGCCGACCATCCTCCCTCCACGCCGCTCCCGATCAGCCAGACCGCCCCGATCCCCCCCAGCAGGTACACCACGGTCTGCACCACGTCGGTCCAGACGACGGCTCGCATCCCCCCCTCGTAGGTGTACACGACGGTGAACGCCCCGAGGATGAGGATCGAGAGCGGCATCACGTACTCGGCCGGGACGGACGGCCCGAGGATGAGCGCGACGGGGATCGCCGTCGCGAAGACGCGCACCGAGTCGCCGAAGGCCCGCGTCACCATGAAGGTGATGGACGCGAATCGGCGCGTCGTGAGCCCGAACCGGCGCTCCAGCAGCGCGTACGCGGTCACCAGCTCCCCCTGGAAATAGCGGGGGAGGAGGACGTACGACACGACGATGCGCCCGACGATGTAGCCGAGCACCACCTGGAGAAACGAGAAGTCGCCGAGGTACGCCAGCCCGGGGATCGAGATGAAGGTCAGCGCGCTGGTCTCGGTCGCGACGACGGAGAACAGGATCGCCCACCAGGGAATGGCACGCGAGGCGACGAAGTAGTCGCGCGCGCTCTTCTGCCCCCGCCCCAGCCAGATCCCGAGCGCCGTCGTCCCGCCCATGTACAGCACGAGGACGGCGATGTCGAGTAGCGTGAAGCTCCCCATCAGCCGCGTCCCTTACATGACGACATACGCCTCCATGGCGAAGTACTCCGCCAGGCCGAGGCGGTCGAGCAGCGCGGCGGTGTCCTTGTTCCGGGCCTCCACCCGCTGCCAGAACTCGCGGTCGTCCTGGCCGGGGAACGGCGCCGAGTCCTTCTGCGACTGGTGCTTGAAGATCGCCTGGATCTTGAGCTTCAGCTCGTCCTGCGAGATCGGGACGAGCCAGGTGGCCTGGGTGATCGGCCACTCCTGCCACGCCCCGCGGTACAGCCAGACTTCGGGGATGGGCGTCGTCGTGCCGCGCAGCGCGTGCAGCGCCGCCTCGATCGCCTCCTTGCACATGCGGTGCGTCCCGTGCGGATCGGACAGGTCGCCGGCAACGAAGATCATGTCCGGCCGCTTCTCCTCGATCAGCGCCCGCACGATCGCGATATCGGCCGGGCCGATGGGGTCCTTGCGCACCTTCCCCGTCTGGTAGAAGGGAAGGTTCAGGAAGCGCGCCGCCGCACTCGTCAGGCCCATGGTCTCGATGCCCGAGATGGCCTCGGATTCGCGGATGATCCGCTTGATGTCCTGGACCTCGGCGGTGTCGACGTCGCCCGGGTGCTTGGCGGCGAGGAAGCCGTACACGCGATCGCGCATCGCCTCGATGGCCGCCACGTCGAGCGAACGGTCGTGGGCCAGTCGCACCAGGAAGTCCACGTAGCGGCGCACGTCGTGGTCGAAGACGGCGATGTTCCCGCTCGTCATGTACGCCACCGTGATGTCGTTCTCGTTGAGGACGAGCTTGCGCAGGATTCCCCCCATCGAGATCACGTCATCGTCCGGGTGCGGCGAGAAGCAGATGACGCGCTTGCCCTGCGGGAGCTTCGAGCGTCCCTTGATCTTGGCGCCCAACGCGTTGAAGACGTGCCCGTTCACCTCGCCGGCGCTCCCGAACCGGGCCACGAGCGACGATAGATGGTGCTCGGCGTAGTCGTGCTGCGTGAGCTTGAGGATCGCCTTCTCGGTCTTGAGCGAGAGCCAGACCACCGCGCGGATCGTGAGCTGCTCCGTCCACGTGACCTCGTCGAGGAGCCATGGCGTCGCGATACGCGTCAGGTCGGCCGCTGCGGCGCGATCCACGAAGAAGGTCGTGGCCGGGTGCCGCTGGAGGAACGTCGCCGCCACGTCGATGGCGATCTCCCCCTCCACCGCGCGCCGCACGATCGCCGACTTGTGCTCGCCGGTGGCCAGGATCGCGATCTCGCGCGCCGCGAGGATCGTCGCCACCCCCATCGTCAGCGCCTCGCGGGGGACGTTCTCCTCACCGAAGAAATCGGCCGCCGCGTCGCGGCGCGTGATCATGTCCAGCGTCACGAGGCGGGTCCGGCTTTCGGCCCCCGAACCGGGCTCGTTGAAGCCGATGTGCCCGGTCTTCCCGATCCCGAGGATCTGGAAGTCGATCCCGCCGGCGGCCCGGATCGCGTCCTCGTAGGCGCGCACGTGTGCCTCCACCTCGCCGCGCGGAATGTCGCCCCGCGGGATGTGGACGTTGGCCCGGTCGATGTCGATGTGCGCGAACAGGTTCTCCCACATGTATCGGACGTACGAATGCACGTTGTCCGGCTGCATGGGGTAGTACTCGTCCAGGTTGAACGTCACCACGTGCCGGAACGAGAGCCCCTCCTCGCGGTGCATCCGGATGAGCTCACGGTACACGCCGATCGGGGTCGACCCGGTCGCCAGCCCGAGGACGCACGCGCGCCCGCTGGCCGCCCGGTCGCGCATGATGGCGGCGATGCGCGCGGCGACGAGGCGGGCGATATCCTCGTGCTCGTCGACGACGATGGTGGGAATGCGCTCACGCGCGTGGGCGTCGCCGGCGTGCACATGCGAAGGCCCGCGATTCGTCGACAACAAATCGCGGGCCTCGTCCGTCGCGGCGGCGCCCGGCGTGGTGACCACGCCTGGAGCCGTTGGAGTCATGGTTCGTTAGGCAGAGAAGGAGCTACCGCACCCGCAGCCGCCGGTGGCGTTGGGATTCTTGAATGTAAACCCGGACCCCTGCATCGACGAGACATAATCGATGATGACCTGGTTGATGTACTGCGCCGAGAACGGGTCCACGAACATCCGGAACCCATCCTGCGGCAGGATGTAATCGTCGTCGGCGGGCTGGTCCTCGATGAGCAGCCCGTACTTGAAGCCGCTGCAGCCGCCGGGCTGCACCGACACGCGCAGGCCCCCGACCTCCGCGGCCACCCCTTCGGCCTCCATGAAGCGCTTCACCTCGACGATGGCGCCCGGGGTGACAGTGACCAGCAGTTCCGGTTCCAGATTGGTGCTCACGTTTTCCTCCATTGCGACGGATCGCAAATTGCGACTGGACTGCTCGTGAATCTAACGTGCGCCCCCGGGGCATTCAAGAACGGTCGCTCCTTCGGCGCACCCCTCCAGCGTCCCGAGCACCGCGTCCGCCACGGCGACCCGGACCTGACCGATCTTCGTGTTCTGCCGGGTCGGGTTCACCCGGTTGGTCAGCAGGATCACGAAGACGTCGTTCCCCGGATCGACCCAGAAGGACGTCCCGGTGAAGCCGGTGTGCCCGAACGCGGCCGCAGACATGCGGTGCCCGGCCGAGTTCGATCCGCTCGGCTTCTCCCATCCCAGCGCCCGGTGAGACAGCGACGAGTTCGGCCGCGCCGTGAACCGCTCGATGGTCGCCGAATCCAGCACCTGGACCCCGTCCAGGCGCCCGTGCCCCAGGTACATGCGCGCGAGGCGCGAAAGATCGGCCGCCGTGGAGAAGAGCCCCGCGTGTGCCGAGATCCCGCCGAGCGCGAACGCATTCTCGTCGTGCACCTCGCCGCGCAGGTGGCGCTGGCGCCAAGGGTCGACCTCGGTCGGTGCGATCCGCTTCACCAGCGACCGGGGAGGAAGCCAGCGCGTCTCACGCATCCCGAGCGGGCGGAAGACCTCTCGCGTGACGTACGCGTCGAACGAGGTGCCGCTCACCCGCGTCACGATCTGCCCCAGCAGGATCGCGCCGAGATCGCTGTAGACCATGCGCACCCCGGGGAGCGTGTCGAGCGGGGTCGCGAACACCAACTGCATCGCCTCGGCCGCCGAGTTGGCCTCCTTGTACAGGGGGCGCCACGATGGGAGACCCGACGAGTGCGTCAGGAGGTGCCGCACCGTCACCTGGTCCTTCCATCGTCCGGTCCACTCGGGGAGGTAGCGCTGCACCGGGGCGTCGAGGTCGATCTTCCCCTCCTGCACCAGGCGCATCACTCCCGACGTCATCCCCACCACTTTGGTGAGCGAGGCCAGGTCCCAGAGCGTCCGCTCGTTCGGGACCGTGGGGTCGGCAGCGTCGAGGTGCCCGACGCTCGCCTGCGCCAGAATCCCGTCGTGGCTCCCCACGAGGGCGATGGCCCCCGGGAACGCCGAATCGCGCATCGCTTGCCGCAGGACGCGCTCGAGTCTCCCCTGCAGCTCCGCGACGTCGACCCGGCGCGCGGCCGCGGCCTCGGCGCTCACGCGGGGGAGTGGGGGGATCGAAGGTCCCTGGCCCGGAAGTCGGCACGCGGTCGAGGCCAGGAGCAGGGCGAGGGGGGGGAAGGCTCCGGCGACCAGCCGGTGGAACGACCGGCCCTGGAACGGCGCCTTCGCCCCTCGGTTCGACGGAACGGGATGTACGGGCATCGCGTGTGTGGCGTGAAGAGTTGCGCGAACGCTCGTGTGGGAGCACCTTCGCCCGCAAGGGTCTCCGCCGACAAGATCGTGCGTCATCACCCTCATACCCCGGAAGCTCATGCGCAGATTCCTCCTCGTGGCAATGCTCTCGATGGCTGCGTGCTCGCGGCAGGTCACGGTCGAGACCGCCCCGGCCGCCGCCGTCGAAGTCTCCCTGAAGGTCACGAACAATGCCTCGCAGGCCGTGACCGTCTACGTGACGTATGCCGGGACGGAGCTCACCCTCAGGTCGGTCGCCGCTGGCAGCACCGAGCTGGTCCCGGTGCGTGGAGTCCCTGCGGGGAGCACGGTGCGCCTCCGTGCGACGCTCGCCGATGGCTCGCGCTCGTACACCCGTGACGGTGTGGTCCTCAACGGGGTATTCGAGTGGCAAGTGCCGTAGTGACAGGGTTGTAAGTGCTTGCGGGCAAGCGTACTTTCAGGGGCTTCATGTGCATCGAGTGTGCACCTGAGGCCCCTTGCGTCAGGCGCCCCCATCTTCCCGTGACCACACCGACGGCTTTTCGCAACCGTTCCGCATGAAGAGTCTCTGGGAAGCGATCATTCGCGGTTACCTCCGGGTGATCGCCCCGGTGGCGGACTGGATGGTGCGTCGACGCATCAACCCCAACGCGATCACCACGGTTGGGACGATCTGCTCCATGACGGCCGGGGTGATCTACGCCATGGGGCATATCTCCGTGGCCGGCTGGGTGCTGGGGCTCACGGCGCTGTTCGACGTCCTGGACGGAACCGTGGCCCGTCGCACCGGACGCTCCACCGTCTTCGGTGCCTTCTACGACTCCACGCTCGACCGAGTCGCCGACGGGGCCGTCCTCGGGGGGCTCACGATCTTCTTCGCCCGCAACGACGTCCACCAGAGCATCCCGCATGTCATGGGGACGCCGATGGTGGGCGTCCTGCTGATGGGGATCATCGGGACCTTCCTCACCTCCTACACCCGTGCGCGCGCCGAAAGCCTCGGCATCGACGCCAAGGTGGGGATCCTCCAGCGCCCCGAGCGGGTCACCCTCCTCTCGGCTCCGCAGGCCTTCTTCGGGCTCGCCCTCGGCGGATGGGTCCTCATCGTCATCTGCGTGCTCCTCTCGGTCACCGCGTGGATCACGGCGGTGCAACGCATCATCTTTGTTTACCGCGTGACCAAGGCGCCGGCTCTCGACGCCGATGCGTCCACGTCCGCCCCCGCGGCGCCGTCCGACGGCGCCGACGTGCACCGCCCCGCCCCCGCGGGGCAGGGCGCACGCTGAATTCGTCCTTTCAGGAGAAACGTCCGTGCAGGGTTCGTCCGCATCCTCACCGCGCGTCAACATTCGCCCCGCCACCGGCAAGCTCGGCATCCTCACGCCGGGGCTGGGGGCGGTCGCCACCACCTTCATGGCCGGGGTCGAAAGCGTTCGCCGCGGGCTGAGCCAGCCCATCGGCTCGCTCACCCAGATGGCGACCGTACGCCTCGGCAAGCGCACGGAGAACCGCGCGCCGCTCATCAAGGACTTCGTCCCCCTCACGCCACTCTCCGACATCGTGTTCGGCGCCTGGGACCCCATCGCCGACGACGCCTACACGGCGGCCAAGAAGGCCGGCGTGCTCGACGACAAGGACCTCGAGCCGCTCAAGGACTTCCTCTCGACGATCGTCCCGATGCCGGCCGTCTTCGAGTCGCGCTACGTCACCCGGCTGACCAACACCACCAACGTCAAGACGGGGAAGACCAAGCGTGACCTGGCCGAGCAGCTGCGCCAGGACATCCGCGACTTCAAGGCGAAGCACGGCCTGGATCGCGTCGTCGCCGTCTGGTGCGCCTCCACCGAGGTGTTCATCAAGCCAGGGCCGCAGCACGCGACCATCGAACAGTTCGAGCGCGCGATGGAGAGCAACGACGAGGCGATCGCGCCGTCGATGCTCTACGCGTGGGCCTGCCTCATGGAGGACGTGCCGTACTGCAATGGCGCGCCGAACCTGGCGGTCGACACGCCGGCCCTGATCGACCTCGCCAACAAGCGGGGGATCCCGATCTCGGGGAAGGACTTCAAGACGGGGCAGACGTGGATGAAGACCGTCATCGCCCCCGGCATCAAGGCGCGCATGCTGGGGCTGGCCGGGTGGTACTCCACGAACATCCTCGGCAACCGCGACGGCGAGGTGCTCGACGACCCCGCGTCGTTCAAGACCAAGGAGGAGTCGAAGCTCTCGGTGCTGCACACCATCCTGCAGCCGGAGACGTACCCCGAGCTGTACAAGGACTTCTCGCACGTGGTGCGGATCAACTACTACCCGCCGCGCGGCGACAACAAGGAAGGTTGGGACAACATCGACATCGTCGGGTGGATGGGCTACCCGATGCAGATCAAGGTGAACTTCCTCTGTCGCGACTCGATCCTCGCGGCGCCGCTCGTGCTCGACCTGGCCCTCCTCTCCGACTTCGCGCACCGTGCGGGGATGAAGGGCATCCAGGAGTGGCTGTCGTTCTACTACAAGAGCCCGATGGCGGCCCCGGGACTCCAACCGGAGCACGACCTGTTCATCCAGCAGACGAAGCTCAAGAACACGCTCCGCCACCTCATGGGTGAGGAGCAGATCACCCACCTCGGTCTCGAGTACTACGCGTCATGATCCGGCGACTCCGGCTCGCACTGGCGGCGGGCATCATCGCGATGGGCGTGGCGGCCTGCGGCCCCACGGGCGAGCGGCCACAGGTCCGCCTCTACACCGAGGACTACTCGGTGGCCATCTCGTTCGATCCGACGCCGCCGTGCGCGCTGGAGCAGGTGCAGTTCACGATCGTCGTGCGTGATGCCAAGACCGGGGAGCCGATCGAGGGAGGCGAGGGACGCATCTTCGCCACCAACGAGGATCGCAAGAGCACCGACAACGGGCTCACGCCCGGCAAGGAGCTCGGTACCTATTACTCCTCGCTGATGTTCGTCAATGCCGGGACGTGGGCCATCGGCTTCCAGTTCCGGCGCGATTCCACCCAGCGCCTGCAGCGCGCCAACGATTGGATGCAGCAGGTCCTGGCCGAGGCGCCTCCCGGACAGGAGTGCAACAAGTAACCGATGCGTCATTTCTTCCGCACGCACCTTACCCCGGCCGAGGTGATGGAGTCGGCCGATGCCTTCTTCGCCGGCCTGGGGCTGGCCACGACCGCCAGCGCGCCGCGCTCGCGAGGCTTCCAGGGCGTCGTGGGCACCCCCGAGGTCACGGCCCGCATGAGGCTCTCGGCCAGGTCCGAGGGGGGGCACTACACGTTCGTCGAGGTCGAGACGGACCAGATCGGCGAGAGCCGCCTCGATCGCAACGTGAAGAAGTTCTTCCTGCAGCTGCACCGCCAGGACGATCCGCGCCACGTGCTCGAGGGGTCGTACTGAATGGCGGGACGACAGACTGAGGGCGCTCGGCAGGGAACGGGAAAGCACGGGGGAGGGGGACGGGCGATCCGCACGGTGGCTCCCGCGGCCGCCGGCGGCGGGGTGCGCCCGTCCGACGCGCTCACGCGCGAGCAGAAGCTCGAGCTGTATTACTGGATGCGCCTCACGCGCACGCTCGAGGAGCGGCTCGTCGCCCTCTACCGGCAGACCAAGGTCGTCGGCGGGCTCTTCCGCTCGTTAGGGCAGGAGGCCGACGCGGTCGGGAGCACCTTCGCCCTCGAGCGCCGGGACATCATGTCCCCCCTGATCCGGAACATGGGGTCGATGCTGGTGAAGGGGGCCACTCCGGTCGAGATCCTGCGCCAGTACATGGCCAGGGGCGACTCGCCGACACGCGGGCGCGAGCTCAACATCCACTTCGGCGACCTGGAGCGCGGCTTCATCGGCCAGATCTCGCCGCTCGGGGACATGGTGCCCGTGATGGCCGGGGTCACGCTCTCGTTCAAGATGCGGGGCGAGGATCGCGTGGGGCTGGTGTACGTCGGCGACGGCGCCACCTCCACCGGGGCATTTCACGAGGGGATCAACCTCGCCGCCGTGCAGCGGTGCCCGCTCGTGGTCGTCGTCGAGAGCAACCAGTACGCGTACTCCACGCCGACCGAGAAGCAGACCGCCGCCCGACAGATGATCGACAAGGCCCCCGGGTACGGGATCCACAGCGAGCAGGCCGACGGGAACGACGTCCTCGCCGTCTATGATGCGACGAAGCGCGCGGTCGACCGCGCGCGCCGCGGGGAGGGGGTGACGCTGGTGGAACTGATCACCTACCGCCGCAAGGGACACGCCGAGCACGACAACCAGTCGTACGTCCCGGCCGGGGAAGCGGAGTGGTGGGCCGCCAACAACGACCCGATCGACCGCTACCTCCAGGTGATGCGCGACTCGTTGGGATTCAGCGACGACGAGATCGCCGCCACCGATGCCCGCGTGCGGACGGTGGTGGACGAGGCGACAGACGTGGCCGAGGCATCGCCGCTCCCCGAGCCGCTCGACGCACTCGTGGGCGTCTACGCCGAGCCGCCGTCGGCGCCTCCGCTCTGGTTCCGCGAGGGAGCGCGTGCGGCCGTGGACGAGCACGAGCGCGCCGAGGGCTGGGGGACGTGGAACGGGGCGTCGGGGGAGGGGAGGGGCTGATGTCGGAGATCACCTACCTCGAGGCGATCCGCCAGGCGCTCGCCGACGAAATGGAGCGTGACCCGGCCGTGTTCTGCATCGGCGAGGACATCGGCGCCTTCGGGGGGGCGTTCAAGGTCACCGACGGGCTGCTCGACCGCTTCGGGGAGGGGCGGGTCATCGACTCGCCCATCTCGGAGATCGGGATCGTGGGCGCCGCCGCCGGCGCCGCCCACATGGGGATGCGTCCGGTCGTGGAGATGCAGTTCATCGACTTCATCGCCAACGCCTACGACATGCTCACCAACTACGTGGCGACGGCACGGTATCGCGCCTTCCTCCCCTGTCCGATGGTGGTCCGCGGCCCCTCCGGTGGATACGTGCGTGGTGGCCCCTTCCACTCGCAGAATCCCGAGGCCGGCTTCATCCACACGCCAGGGCTCAAGGTGGTCTATCCGGCCACCGCCGAGGATGCCTACGGCCTGATGAAGTCCGCCATCCGCGACGACGACTGCGTCCTCTTCTTCGAGCACAAGTATCTCTATCGGCGCATCAAGGGGCGACTCCCGGCAGGAGATGGCGCCGTCCCGATCGGCAGGGCGCGAGTGGCCCGCGAAGGGACCGATCTGTCGATCATCACCTATGCCGCGACGGTCCACAAGGCGCTCGAAGCCGCCGAGCAGCTCGAGCGAGAGGACGGGCTGTCCGTCGAGGTGATCGACCTCCGATCGCTCGCCCCGCTCGACGACGACGCGATCGTCGCGACGGTGAGGAAGACCAATCGCGTGCTCGTGGTCCACGAGGACACGCGCACCGGAGGGATCGCCGGCGAGATCACGGCGCGCATCAACGAGACGTGCTTCGCCTGGCTCGACGCCCCGGTGATGCGCGTGACGGCCCACGACGTTCCGCTCCCGTACGCTCCCGCGCTGGAGGACTATGTCCTCCCCCAGGTGAGCGACGTGGTCCGCGCCGCGCGCTGGGTAGCGAGGTACTGATGGCGGATGGGAGAGCGGAGTCGGGAGAGGGGGGGCCGGGGCGACCGCGTGGGGGTGGAGGCGGAGCCGACACGCCGCAGGCGAACGATGAGGCGATCGCCTTTGGGCGGAAGTTTGGGCTGGGGTGCTTTACCTTTGTGATCGGCTTCTTCAGCGGCGGCATGGTGGCGGTCCTCCTTGGCCGCATCGTGGCGGGACTGCGCAAGGCGCCGTCGTGCGAGGGGCTCCCCCTGTGCGATTGGTACGTGTACGTGGGCATCGGCGGGGTAATCGGCGCGATTACGCTGCCGGCGCTCGTCCTCCGGCGCCTCACCGGGAAGCGTTGAACGTGTAGCGGCCCCAAGCCGCTTCGTGAGCAGGACGGCGCGGAGGCGCCGGGAACCACCGTCGGCGCGAAAGCGCTGCGCATCTGAGATGGCGCAACGGCGCCGCGGACAAATAAATAAACGAAAGGGAGGTCCTTTGGCTCGCATCGACGTGGTGATGCCCCAGATGGGCGAATCGATCGCCGAGGGGACGATGTCCCGCTGGCTCAAGAAGATCGGCGATAGCGTGAAGCGCGATGAGCCGCTCTTCGAGATCTCGACCGACAAGGTCGACGCCGAGATCCCGGCGCCGGCGGCCGGCGTCCTCGTCGAGATCCTCGTGACGGACGGACAGACCGTCCCCGTCCAGACGGTGGTCGCGCGCCTCGAGTCCGATGCGAGTGCTGCGGCGGCGCTCTCGGCCGCCCCCCCCAGCGCGCCGGCGGCATCGCCTTCGCCGGTCGCCGCGACGGCGACGCCGGCAGCTGCTCCATCGCCGGCGCCGGTGGCGCCCTCCGCCGCGCCAGTGGCTGCGCCCGCCGCCGCGCCGGGGTCGTTCGAGGAGCGCCTTCGCACCAAGTCCTCACCCCTCGTCCGCAAGATCGCCGCGGAGCACGGCATTCAGCTGGCCGGGCTGCAGGGGAGCGGGATAGCCGGCCGCGTGACGAAGAAGGACATCCTGCACGCCATCGAGTCGGGGAGCGCGACGACCGCCCCTGCGGCGGCGCCGTCCGGCATCGCCCCCGCGCCGATGGCGTCGATGTATGCCCCGGCCGGCTTCGGCTTCGAGCCCCCCGTCGTGACCCCCTGGCCGGGAGATGTCGTCGAACCCATGTCCAAGATCCGGCGCCTCACCGCCGGACACATGGTTTACTCGAAGCACACCTCGGCCCACGTCACCAGCGTCTTCGAGGTCGACCTGACCCGGGTGGCGCGGCTGCGCCACCGCATGCGCGCGGAGTTCGAGGCCCAGTACGGCGAGAAGCTCACCTTCCTCCCGTTCATCACCCAGGCGGTGGTGCAGGGGCTGCGGAAGTTCCCGGTGATCAACGCCGCGGTGCGCGGCACCGACATCGTCTTCCGCAAGCAGTACAACGTCGGCATCGCGGTCGCGCTCGATTGGGGGCTCATCGTCCCCGTCGTCAAGCAGGCCGACTCGCTGTCGCTCGTTGGGCTCACCCGCAACATCAACGACCTGGCCACCCGCGCGCGCGCCAAGAAGCTGAAGCCGGACGAGGTGCAGGACGCCACCTTCACCATCACGAACCCCGGCGTCTTCGGCTCCGTGATGGGGACCCCGGTGATCCCGCAGCCCACCGTCGCCATCCTCTGCCTCGGGAGCATCGAGAAGCGCCCCAAGGTGGTCACGGGGCCCGACGGCGAGGACACCATCGCGATCCGTACCTGCGCCTACTTCGCGCTGTCGTTCGACCACCGGATCGTCGATGGCTCCGACGCCGACCAGTTCATGGCCTTCGTCAAGAAGCAGCTGGAGACGATTCCCGAAACCGGGTTCTGAGCATGGCACGCGCCCTGGCCGAGCTGTGGTCCACCGTTCCCGAGGCGGCGCGCGCCGAGTTCCTGGCGCGCGCCCGCGCGCGCGAGGGCGCGCTCAAGGCCATCGGTGTGTACTACTGGGTGTTCGAGCGGTCGGACGCGCCGGGAGAGGTCGTGCAGTACATCGAGGCGAAGGATCCCGCCCTCCTCGAGCAGGCGCGGGCGATCATCGGGACACGCGGGGGAGAGCGTGAACTCCTCCTGCATCAACTGGAGCTCTAGGACATGCCGACGCGCAGCATCACCATCGATGGCAGGTCGTGGCGGGTCTTTCCGTCCGGCTACGTGACGCAGTACGATCGCGACGAGTTCGCCCTCCTCTTCGTTGCCGGCACCGGCGCCGACCGCGAGGTCCGCGTGACCCGCTACTCGCCGCACGGGGTGCGCTCGCGCGAGCAGTCGCTCGCCGAGATGCCCGAGGCCGACCTCGCGCGGCTCTTCAGGGAGTCGCAACCCGGGGTCATGTCGCCCGAGGCGGGCTACACGACGTGACCCTCCCTGCGGCGACGCCCGCGCCCGGTGACCTTCAGGCGCCGCGCGTCGACCTGCACATGCACTCCACCGCTTCCGACGGCTCGCTGGCGCCGCCCGAGGTGGTGGCGGCCGCGCTGGCGGCCGGGGTCCGCGCCATTGCCCTGACGGACCACGATACGGTGGCTGGCATTCCCCTCGCTCGTCAGGCGGCGCAGGGGTCCCCCCTGCGCATCATCGCCGGCGTCGAGCTGTCCGCCTACCAGGGGAACGACGAGACACACCTCCTCGGCTTGCATCTGGCGGATATCGAGGCGATGGACCACGACCTCCTCGCCTACCGCGAGGCCCGCCGCGACCGTGGCGCCCGGATGGTCGAGCGCCTGAACGCCATCGGCGTGAAGATCACCTTCCAGGACGTCCTCGATGCCGCCGCGGGCGGGGCGATCGGGCGCCCGCACGTCGCCCGTGCCCTCGTCGAGAACGGCTATGCCCGCGACAGCCGCGATGCCTTCGACCGCTACCTCGCCGTCGGGCGTCCAGCCTATCTCGACAAGCGTCGCCTCTCGCTGCGCGACGCCATCGGGATGGTCCACGCGTGCGGCGGGATCGCCGTCCTCGCTCATCCGGGGGGCGAAGGATCGTTGACCCGTCTCACCGCCCTCAAGGCGATGGGGCTCGACGGGGTGGAGGTCCTCCATCCCAGCCACTCGGCGGAAGACCGCAAGCGCCTCCTCGCCGTGGCCGACCACCTGGACCTCGTCCCGTCCGGCGGCTCGGACTCGCATGGCGCCACGACGGGGTCGCGCGCGATCGGCGCCCTCCCCGTCCCGCTCGCGTGGCTGGAGCGACAGGACGCGCGCGTCGAGGCCCGGCGTGCCGGTGTCGTCGTTGCCTGACGGGAAGGGCGCCGCGACGGGCGAGCGCGTGGCGCTGGTGACCGGTGGCGCGCGCCGGCTCGGCGCGGCGTTCACGCGCGCCCTCGCCCGGCGTGGCTACCACGTCGCCATCCACCATCGCCGGTCGACCGCCGAGGCCGATGCCCTCGTGCGCGAGATCGAGCGCGCCGGCGGGACGGCGCGCGCCTTCGTCGCCGACCTCGCCACCGCGGACGCCCCCGAGGCGCTGGTGCGCGACGTCGTCGCGAGCTGCGGGCGCCTGGACGTGCTCGTCAATTCGGCGGCCAACATGCTGCGCACCCCGGTCGGGAGCGTCACCGCCGCGCAGTGGGACGAGATCTTCTCGCTGAACGTGCGTGCCCCCTTCCTGGCCGCGCAGGCGGCCGCCGCCGTCATGCGGGAGGGGGGCCTCATCGTGAACATCGCCGACCTCGCCGCCTTCGAGACGTGGCGCGGCTACATCCCGCACGGGATGTCGAAGGCGGCCGTGGTGCAGATGACGCGCGCCCTCGCGCGGGCGCTCGCCCCCAACATCCGCGTCAACGCGATCGCCCCCGGTGTCGTGCTCCTCCCCGAGGGGTGGGAAGATGCCTCGGCCGAACGGTTGGCCTCCACCACGCCGCTGCGCCGGCTGGGGGGACCGGAGGACGTCGTGCACGCCCTCGAATACTTCCTCGATGCCACCTTCGTCACGGGCGAGGTCCTGGTCGTCGATGGGGGACGGCACGTCCGCCGCTGACCGGTCGCGCCGGCGCTGGCGAAGGGAACGCCCGGCGTAGCTCCCGGACATGTGGGGGAGCGGCGCGGGGCGCGCCGGTTCCACCACGCGCGCCCCGGCGCGAGATTACGGCAGCCGGCGCGGCACCGTCCGCGCCTTACTCACCGGGAGATGCACGTGGGCACGCACAACTACGAAGTCGTGATCGTCGGGGCAGGACCAGCCGGCATGACGGCCGGGCTGTACGCCGGGCGCTCGATGCTCAAGACGGTGATCCTCGAGCGTGGCGCACCGGGAGGGGAGCTCCTCAACACGGAGATGATCGAGGACTACCCCGGGTTCGAGCACGTCGAGGGGTGGGACCTGGCGCAGAAGTTTGCCGCGCACGCGGCGAAGTTCGGCGCCGAGTTCCACACGCGCAACGTCGAGCGCATCAAGCGCCTCGACGACGGGACATTCGAGACCACCTGCGACGACGGCGAGGTGTACCGCTCGCCGGCCGTGATCGTCACAGCCGGCGGCACCCCGATCAAGCTCGGCATCCCGGGCGAGAACGAGTACGCCGGAAAGGGAGTGTCGTATTGCGCGGTCTGTGACGGCGCCTTCTTCAAGGGACACACGATCGCGGTGGTCGGAGGTGGCGACGCGGCGTGCGAGGAGGCCGACTATCTGACGCGCTTCGCCGAGAAGGTCTACCTGGTCCACCGGCGCGATGCGTTCCGCGCCTCGAAGATCGTGCAGAAGCGCGTCTTCGAGAACCCGAAGATCGAGGTCGTCTGGAACACGGTGGTGGACGAGGTGCACGCCGACGACAAGGGGCTGGTCAGTCATCTCTCGATCCGCGACGTGGTGAGCGGCGAGGCGCGCACGCTCCCCGTGACCGGGATGTTCGTCTTCATCGGGTTCAAGCCGAACACCACGATCATCGCGGACCACGTGGACCACGATGCCACCGGGTACGTCATCACCGACTGGCACATGCAGACCACGATTCCGGGGCTGTTCGCCGCCGGCGACGTGCGCGTGCAGCTGACGAGGCAGGTCACCACGGCGGTGGGAGACGCGACCACCGCCGCGGTGGCGGCCGAGAAGTACCTCACGCACCTCAAGGACGCGGCGGGGGCGCTGGCCCCGGCAGGGGAGGCGAGCGCGTGAGGATTCGGGCGTTCGTCGTCGGGGCCTTCCAGGAGAATTGCTACCTCGTCTCCGACGAGGCGTCGCAGCGGGCCGTCCTGGTCGACCCCGGCGACGAGGGCGACCTGCTGGTCGACGCGATCCGCGCCGCGGGACTCACCCTCGAGGCCATCTGGCTCACGCACGCCCACCTCGATCACATCGGGGGGATCGCCGCCGTCACCCGGGCCTGGGACGTCCCCATCTACATGCACCCGGACGACCGCCCGGTCTACGCGTACGCCCCCCGGGCGGCGGCGATGTACGGTCTCCCCTTCGAGCTGGGCCCCGTCCCCGACCGCGAGCTGCACGAGGGCGACCAGCTGTCGTTAGGTTCGCTGCGCTTCGACGTCTGGCACATGCCGGGGCATGCCCCCGGACACGTCGTCATCCACGGGCACGGCGTCGCCTTCGGTGGCGATGTCCTCTTCGCCGGCTCGGTCGGGCGCACCGACCTCCCCCTGTCCGACGGCGTCGCCTTCCAGCGCACGCTGGAGCGCCTGCTCACCCTCCCGGCCGAGACGGTCGTCTACCCGGGGCATGGCCCCGAGACCAGCATCGGTGCGGAGGCCGCCTCGAACCCGTTCCTCACCGGGCTGGCGCGCCCGCTGCGGCGCTGACCCGGCGCGCCCGTGCCTCGCCTCGCGTTCCTCCCCTGGTTCTGGCTGGGCGCCGCGCTCCTCTTCGCGGTCGTCGTCGCCCCCGCCGCCTTTGCCGTCCTCCCGTCGCGCGCCCTCGCCGGGCTGCTGGTGGGCCGCGTCCTCCCGGTCCTCTTCTGGAGCGGCGCGGTGGTCGGTGCCTGCATGCTCCCCACGAGCGCCGGGTGGCGCCGCCTGGCGGCCCTCGTCCTCCTGGCCAGCTCGTTAGGCGCGCAGCTCGGCGTGGCGCCGCGCATCCAGCGCCTCCGCGCCGCCCTCGGCCCCGACCTCGAGGGCGTGGCCATCACCGATGCCCGCCGGGTCGCCTTCGGACGCCTCCACGCCGTCAGTGTGGCCCTCCTCGGCGCCGGGATGCTCGGCGCGGCGGCGCTCGCCCTCGTCCCCCTTTTCTCGGCGAGAGTGTCGGGAACTCCCGACGCCCCGGGTGTCACACCTCAGCACGATTCCACGCGTCGCTGACGCCCGCCACCACCACCGTCTCCCTGATGCCCATCTCCCGTCCGTCCCGCTACGTCTCGCGTACCCTCGGCGTCCTCGTGGCCGGGGTCGCCCTCGTCACGGCGTGCGACACCTCCGTCGGCTTCTCCCCCTCCCAGCAACGCTGGGGCTTCATCAACATCGCGGCCCTCAAGAACACGGCCGGCGAGTATCGCCTGGCCCCGAACGCCACCTTCTTTCGCGGCTCCATCACCTCGATTCCCGACGCGCGGATCCGCACCGACTCGTGCTTCGCGGTCGGTGACTACGTACCGCCCAGCAGCAGCAACTTTTCCGGCGTGACCTTTCTCGACGCCGGCGAGAGCATCTCGGCCAGGATCGGTGCTGCGACGACCCCCATCCCGCGCGTGACGTCGGGCGGCGCGCTCACCTACGCGCTCGGAACGGGGACGACGATCCCCTTCACCCCCGGTGACTCGGTCGTCATCACCGTCCCCGGCGTGGCTGGTGGCTTCCCCGCCTCGGAGATCCGCGGGCGCAGCGCCGAGCCGTTCACCCTCATCGACCCGATCACCCCCTCCACGACATCGATTCCCCTCAAGTGGACGGCGGCGACCGACGGCAACAGCGCCCTGATCGTCTCGCTGCAGTACACGCCGTCGGGAACGGGGGCCAAGACGCAGGAGATTCGCTGCGCCTACACCGACGACGGCGTCGATTCCATTCCGTTGCGACAGCACCAGGCGTGGTCGGCAACCAGCAATGTCGACCGCGCGGTGGTCCTCACCCGCCTCCGTACGTCCATCATCCCGGTCACCGACGGGGCCATGGAGATCATCTCGACCTTCGTCGTCCCGACGCCGACACCATAAGGGCTCGCGGGGCGGCGCCCGCCACCGGTCGCCGCCTCGCCGCCATTCACCCTCCGCCATGAGGGTCGCATGTCCCCGACCAGAACCGAGAAGGATCCGTTAGGCACCCTGGAAGTCCCCTCCGACGCGCTCTACGGCATCCAGACGCTGCGCGCGGTGCAGAACTTCCCCATCAGCGGGCTCCGTCCCCTCGAGCCGTTCGTCGTGGCGCAGGTGTGGATCAAGAAGGCGGCCGCGCTGACCCACATGGAAACGGGGCGCCTCGACCCCCGTCGCGCCGAGGCCATCATCGCCGCCGCCGACGAGGTGCTGGCCGGTGAGCACCGCGGCGATTTCGTCGTCGATCCCTATCAGGCCGGGGCGGGGACGAGCCACAACATGAACGCCAACGAGGTCCTGGCCAATCGGGCCAACGAGTTGCTCGGGGGGCGGCGCGGCGAGTACGCGCCCGTACACCCCAACGACCACGTCAACATGGCGCAGAGTACCAACGACACCATTCCGACCAACATCCGCCTGGCGGCCCTGTCGCAACTGGCACCGCTGGTCGCGGCGTTCCACGGGCTCCGTGATGCGCTGGCCGAAAAGGGGCGCGAGTTCGACGACATCGTCAAGGCGGGGCGCACGCACTTGCAGGATGCGATGCCCATTCGCCTTGGCCAGGAATTCGCCGCCTACGCCGGCTCCATTGACCGCGGCGTCCGCCGCGTGGTGGAGGCGGCGGAGTACCTGCGCGACCTGGGCATCGGCGGAAGCGCCGTGGGAACGGGGGTGACCGTCGAGTCGCAGTATCCCGCGCTGATGGTGCGTCACCTCCGGGAGATCACCGGGCTCGAGTTGCGCGAGGGGCGCGACCGAATCCAGCTCATGCAGAGCATGGGCGACGTGGCTGCCGTCTCGGCGTCCCTGCGCGTCCTCGCCATCGACCTCTCCAAGATCGCCAGCGACCTGCGCCTCATGGTGATGGGGCCGCGCACCGGGATCGACGAGATCGTGCTCCCAGCGGTGCAGCCCGGCTCGTCGATCATGCCGGGAAAGGTGAACCCATCGATCCCGGAGATGGTGAACCAGGTCTGCTTCCAGGTAATGGGGTGCGACACCACCGTTGCCATCGCCGCGGAGCACGGGCAACTCGAGCTGAACGTCATGATGCCCGTCATCGCGCACAACGTCCTGCTCTCCCAGCAGATCCTCACGAATGCGGCCAGGGTCCTGGCCGAGCGGTGCGTGAAGGGGATCGAGGCGCGCCGCGAGATGTGCGCGTACTGGGTGGAGCGCTCCGCTGCCCTGGCCACCGCCCTTGCCCCGCGGATCGGCTACGCCGCCGCCGCCGACTTGAGCAAGCGCTCGGTCAAGGAGGGGGTCCTCATTCGCGACCTGGTCAGGCGCGAGGAGATCCTCCCGCCGCAGGAGGTCGACGAGGTGCTGGACCTGAGGAAGATGACCGAGATCGGGGTCCCCGGCGGCGACCACGGCCCCGCGGCATCGGGATAGGCGTCAAGCCGCCGCAACGCCCCGCCCCCGAGCGGTGCGGGAAACGGGGAGTTTTTTTCTCGTCGTCTCGTTTTCCCGTCCGCTCAGCTTCTATATTTCGCCCATGCGCATCACCACCTGGGCGGAATACGGCCTCATCTGTGCCCTACACCTCTCGCGACGTCTTGGCGAAGGCCCCGTCACTGGTCGCGACCTCGCGGCGCGTGAGCGCCTCCCTGCCGACTACGTCGAGCAGATCCTGCTTCGGTTGCGTCGTGCGGGGATCGTCAGCAGCACCCGGGGCGCCAAGGGGGGGTATGTGCTTGCCCGCGACCCCGAAGAAGTCACGGTCCGCGAGGTCATCTCGGCATCGGAGCACGGCACCTTCGACCTCCACTGCGTCTCGCATCCCGTGGCCGAGGAACGCTGTTCCGAGTCGCAGAACTGCAGCATCCGTCCCGTCTGGATGATGCTGCAGCAGCGCATCGACGACGCGCTCGAGAGCGTCCGCCTGTCCGACCTGCTCCTCGACGAATCCGAGGTCAGGGCGCGCGTCGGCCTCCCGGTCCTGCAGGACTAGCGACCGGGAGCGCCGCGATGTCGCCGCGCCTTTTCGACGAGTGGCGGAGCGAGCGGCGCCTGAAGCGCGGGCTGGCCGCGTACATCGCGGCGCTCATGGCCGAGCCCGACGCCGACGACGTGGCGTGGATGGCGCATTCCGTCTGTGGTGGGGACGAAGACCGTGCGGCCTGGGAGCTGCGCTACGCCCGGCGCGCGCTGGGGCTCGTCGTCGCCCAGCGTGACGCCCTCGACGACCGCACCGGCTCGCTCGTTGCCCGAGAGCTTGCCGCCGCGCTGCAGGCCGACCGAAACATCGCGCCGGCGATGCTCAGGGTCGCAGAGCGGCAGTTCAACGATCGCCTCACCACCTACCGCGAAGTGCTCGCCGCGCGCACGCCGAGTGAAGGGGCAGGGGCGCGACTCGGCCGCGCACTCCTGATCATCGCCGGTGCGCCCCGTGCCAGCGACGACATCATCGCCAGGGCCGGAGACATCATGGCGCGCTTCGTCGGTGAGGCCAACGCGGAGCTCAGAAAGGCGGTCGGCACCCCCTCGCTTCCCGAGGATGTCCCCCCGTCCGCGCTCGGGCGCTGAGTCGGCTCGGTCTCTCCCTCCAGTACGCAGATCGGCGCGGCCCCGCAGGGAGCCGCGCCGATCTCGTTGTGTGCAGGTGCGCTCGGGGAGACTCGAACTCCCATGGGTGTTACCCACCGGCTTCTGAGACCGGCGCGTCTACCAGTTCCGCCACGAACGCATGTCCCGTCGCAGTTCGCATCGCTTCTGCTGCGCGGGAGGGGGAAGCTATCGGCGTCAGGGGTCCAAGTCAACGCGCCGTATCGTCTTACATCGCGACTCGGGCCGCGCGACGGGCGCTCACCGATTAGCTTGTGTCGTTGGCCCTGACGGCCCGCAGGGAACCCGGCGTTCGGGCGACGGGTGAAAGGACCGGAGCATTCCACACGCGAGATGGCCGAGAAGACCGAAGCGCCCGACCTCGTCGTCGTCGCGCGAAACCGCGACGCACGCCACAACTACCACATCCTCGAGACGTGGGAGGCGGGGTTGGTGCTGACCGGGACAGAGGTCAAGTCGCTGCGGAACGGGAAGGCCAACATCTCCGACGCGTACGGGATCGTGCGCGACGGCGAGGTCTACCTCCTCAACGTCAACATCTCGCCGTATGAGCGCGGGGGGTACGTCAACCACGACCCCACGCGGCTGCGAAAGCTCCTCCTGCACAAGCGCGAGATCCGCCGCCTCATCGGCGCGGTCGAGCGCGAGGGGCTCACCCTGGTCCCGCTGGAGCTCTACTTCGTGCGCGGGCGCGCCAAGGTTCGCATCGCCCTCGGCAAGGGGAAGAAGCTGCACGACAAGCGAGAAGACTCGCGGAAGCGCGACGCCGACCGCGAGATCGCCCGCGCGATGCGCCGCCGATGATCGCGCTCCTCGCCGCCGTCGCCCTGCTGCAGCAGGCGCCCGCCCTTCCGGCCGTCATCACGGTGCGCGCGGGAGAGCGTACGGGAAGCATCCCCGTCGTCTCGACCCGCCTCGGGGCGATGGTGCGCGGCGACGAGGCGCTCTCGCCGTTAGGCGCGGTCCTCCTGCGCGATTCCGCCGAGCGCTACCGATTGGTGCTGGGCGGTGTCGAGATCCAGCTGACGCCGGGACTCGCCTTCGCGAGGGTGCGCGGCGTCACGCATCCCCTCGGGTCGCCCCCCGCCGTGCTCGAGGGGCGGCTGTACCTTCCCCTCTCGCTCCTCACCGACCTCCTGCCGCGCGTCGCCACGGGCTTCCTCTACGACCCGGCGCTGGCCGAGATCCGTCGCTTCACGCCGGTCGCCGGCGCGCGGGCGCGCGACGAGGGCAACGGGCGTGTCGCGGCCAAGGCGCCGCCGCCGGCCAGCGCCCCGGCCTCGCAACGCCCGATCGCATCGCCATCACCGGCGCGTGCCGCGCGAGCGCGTCGTCCCGTGGTCGTCGTGGACGCCGGGCATGGGGGGCGTGATCGCGGCATGCGAGGCCCCCTTGGCTCCCGGCGCCCGGTGTACGAGGCGGACATCACCCTCTCGGTCGCACGACACCTTCGTGATGAGCTCCGCCGCCGGGGGGCGGAAGTCGTGATGACGCGCAATGCCGACACGCTCATCGCGCTCTCCGACCGGGGTCGCATCGCCAACCGCGCCGGAGGGGAGCTCTTCATATCGATCCACGTCAACGCGGCCAACCCTCGGTGGCGCAACCCGGGCGGGGCACGCGGCTTCGAGACCTACTTCCTGTCCGAGGCCAAGACCGACGACGAGCGCCGGGTAGCCGACCTGGAGAACGAGGCGAGGAAGTACGAGGTCGAGGCGGAGGCCGGCGACGGCGACGCGCTGAGCTTCATCCTGAACGACATGAAGCAGAACGAGTTCCTGCGCGAGTCGAGCGACCTCGCCGAGACGGTGCAAGGGGCATTGCGGCGGGTGCATCCGGGGACCGACCGTGGGGTGAAGCAAGCCGGCTTCGTGGTCCTGGTCGGCGCCTTCATGCCCTCGGTCCTGGTGGAGATCGGCTTCGGGACCAATGCGTCGGAGGCGGCCTACATGTCGGGCGACTCCGGTCAGCGCCAGCTGGCCAGCGCCATCGCCGATGCGGCCATGGACTACCTGGAGCGCTACGCGACGCGTCGCGCCGGGGGCGCGTCGCGATGAGTGCCGGCGACCGCTCCTCGCTGAGCGTTACCCTGGGGGGGATCGCGCTGCAGAACCCCGTCCTGCTGGCGGCGGGGACGGCGGCCTACGGCGAGGAGCTGTCCGAGGTCACCCCGCTGGACTCGCTCGGCGGCATCGTGACCAAGGCGGTGAGCCTGGACGTACGGAAGGGGGCCCCGGCGCCGCGGGTGGCCGAGTTTCCCGGTGGCATGATCAACGCCATCGGCCTGGCGAATCCCGGGGTGGAGGAGGTGCGACGCGTTCACCTGCCGTGGCTCGAGCGGTCGCTGACGCGGGCGCGCGTCCTGGTCAACGTCGTCGGGAATGCGGTCGACGACTTCGCGCGCGTCATCGAGCGGCTCGACGATGTCCCGGGCAAGGCCGGCTACGAACTGAACGTGAGCTGTCCGAACGTGAAGGCCGGGGGGATGGAGTTCGGGGCCGATCCGTCGGCGCTGGCCGAGGTCGTGCGGCGCGCGCGCGCGGCGACGGCGGCCCCGATCTTCGTGAAGCTGTCCCCCACGCTGGTGGACATCACCGCGGCGGCGCGCGTGGCGCTCGACCACGGGGCCACCGGCGTGACGCTCGTGAACACCCTCCCCGGACTCGTGATCGACGTCGCGCGCCGGCGACCGGCGCTCGGGTTCGGGACCGGGGGGGTGAGCGGTCCCGGACTCCTCCCCGTGGGGGTCCTCGCGACGTGGAAGGTCTGGAAGGCGACGAAGGCGCCCATCATCGGGGTGGGGGGGATCACGACCGCCGAGGATGCGCTGCAGTACCTGATGGCGGGGGCGACGGCGGTCGCGATGGGGACCGCCGGGCTGCGGGACCCCCGGCAGCCGGTGCGCATGGTGCGCGGGCTGGAGGCATGGTGCCGCCGCGAGGGGGTGCGATCGTTGGCGGAGGTAACCGGAAGCGTGGAGTGGCCGGCATGAACGCAACCCCGATCGTTGCCCTCGACGTCGCCAGTGCCGCGGAGGCGCTGGCGATCGTGGGACGCCTGGGCGACAGCTGCAATTTCTACAAGGTGGGGAGCGAGCTGTTCACCGCCGCGGGGCCCGACGTGGTGCGCGCGCTTCGCGAGCTCGGGCACGAGGTGTTCCTGGACCTCAAGCTGCACGACATCCCCAACACGGTGCGCGGGGCGGCGCGCTCGGCGTCGCGGTTGGGGGCGTCGCTCCTGACCGTCCACGCCTCGGGGGGGGTGGAGATGATGCGTTCGGCGGTGGCGGGGGCGGGGGAGGGGTGCGGGATCCTCGCGGTGACCATCCTGACGTCATTGGACGCTTCGGGGGTGGCGGCGGCATGGGGGCGCCCGGCGGGGGTTTCCGTGGAGGCGGAGGTGGAGCGGCTGGCGGGGTCGGCCAACCGGTGGCGGCCGCGGTGTTCGGGT